>JBEGQV010000066.1:0-6701 GCA_041180785.1 Bacteroidota bacterium
AAGTTCGTCGCGTATATTTGGGTAAAAATTTCAAATTAAGAGAGTAAACCACCTTCCTATTTATGGAAAAATCAACCAAAGCGATTCATGGCGTGGAGCTCCATGATGAAACTGCAAATGCCATTGCTAATCCCATTTTTTTGACCACTACTTTTGAGCGAGCACCAGATGGTACCTATCCCAAAGGCCACATGTATTCACGTAACTCAAATCCAAATCGTGATTTGTTTGAAAAAAGTATGGCACTTTTAGAAGGAGGAGAAGGTGCTTTAGCATTTGGTTCAGGCTTGGCTGCTGTAAACGCAATTTTTCAATGTTTAAAAACGGGAGAGCATGTGTTAATGCCGAAAGTAGGCTATTATGCAAGTTATAAATTGGCAGAGGAAATTCTTGGTCCTTGGGGATTAGAAGTAAGTCAAGTTGATGTGACAAACATAGAGGAGGTTAAAAAGGCAATTCAAGTAAATACTAAATTAATTTGGTTGGAGAGTCCTGCAAATCCTCTTTTAGAACTTCATGATATTGAAGCGATTTCAAATATTGCTCATGAAAAAGGAATCAAAGTAGCGGTGGATAATACCATCGCATCACCAATTCTGCAAAATCCTCTTGAATTGGGGGCAGATTTTGTGATGCATGCAACTACGAAATACATTGGTGGACACTCGGACGTGTTAGGTGGGGTAGTGGTTTGGAAATATGCAGATGAATGGTCGGCCCGCATGAAGCGTGTTCAAATTTTAATGGGTGCAACTCCTAACCCAATGGATTGTTATTTGCTCTCAAGAGGCTTAAAAACACTTTCTGTGCGTATGAAACAACATGCTTCATCTGCATTGGAAATAGCTAAACGATTGGAAAAACATCCCTTGGTTGAAAAGGTGCATTATCCGGGACTAGAAAGTCATGCACAATATTCGTTGGCCATGAAACAAATGCCTTTAGGACAATCTGGCATGATATCTGTTTGCTTTAAGTTATCAGAATCAGAAACCCATCAATTAGCCTCGAAATTCAAGTTATTCAAACAAGCAACTTCTCTTGGCGGCGTAGAAAGTTTGGTAGAGCACAGAAAGTCGATCGAAGGTCCACAAAGTACAACACCCGGAAATTTATTAAGATTTTCGATTGGTTTGGAAGATGTGGAGGATTTGTGGAAGGAGTTTGTGGTATTGTAAGACTTTAGAACTGTAGAATATTAGAAAAGTAGAAAAGTAGAATAGTAGAACTGTAGAATAGTAGAACTGTAGAATATTCTAAGTACTACAGTTCTACTATTCTAGTATAAACAAAAAGCACTATCCCATAAATGAAATAGTGCCTTTATTTATTTTAGTACCTTTTGCTATGTACTTCAGTTCTATGTACTTCAGTTCTACAGTTCTATAAAAACTGATTCACATTTCCAGCATTCAAATCTTCAAATGCTTCTTTCAATCGAGCAACAAAGGTTTCTTCGCCTTTTCTCAACCAAACACGTGGATCATAGTATTTCTTATTTGGCGCATCTTCACCTGTTGGGTTACCGATTTGTCCTTGTAAGTAATCTCCTTTTTCTTTGTAGAAGTTTAAGATACCTTCCCAGAATGCCCACTGTAAATCAGTGTCGATATTCATTTTGATGGCACCGTAAGAGATAGCTTCACGAATTTCTTCACGAGAAGAACCTGAACCTCCGTGGAATACAAAGTTGATAGGCTTTTCAGCTGATAAACCGTATTTAGCTTTGATGTGCTCTTGAGAATTTCTCAAAATTTTCGGCTCTAATTTTACGTTACCTGGTTTATAAACACCGTGTACGTTTCCGAATGCAGCAGCAATGGTGAAACGGTGTGAGATTTTGCTTAATACTTCGTATGCATAAGCAACTTCTTCTGGTTGTGTGTACAATTTAGAAGAATCAACATCAGAGTTATCTACACCATCTTCCTCACCACCTGTAACACCTAATTCGATTTCTAAGGTCATACCCATCTTCGCCATACGTGCTAAATATTTAGCGCAGATTTCTAAATTTTCTTCTAAAGGCTCCTCAGAAAGGTCGATCATGTGAGAAGAGAACAATGGTTTTCCAGTTTCAGCAAAGAATTTTTCACCTGCATCTAATAAGCCATCTAACCAAGGTAATAACTTCTTTGCACAGTGGTCAGTATGAAGAATAACTTGAACTCCATAAACTGCTGCCAATTGGTGCACATGGTGAGCTCCAGAGATCGCACCTGCGATAGATGCTTCTTGGTTGCCATTTGGTAGAGATTTACCAGCATAAAACTGTGCTCCACCATTCGAGAACTGAATAATTACGGGAGAATTGATTGCTTTTGCAGCTTCTAATACTCCATTTACGGTATCTGTTCCGGTTACGTTAACTGCAGGCAATGCAAATTGGTGTTTTTTGGCAATTTCGAATAACTCCTGAACTGCATCTCCGTGTAATACGCCGGTTTGATTAGCTAAATTTGACATAATGAATTTGATATTATACTTAGTAGAAAATCAAAGCCTCCACAAGGGAGGCTTTGACAAATATTAAAGTCCTTTTGCTTTCTTCACCACTTCGTCTGCAATGTTTTGCGGAACGAACTCGTAGTGTGAGAAGGTTAAAGAAGCTGTTGCACGACCAGAAGACATTGTTCTTAAGTCGGTTACATATCCGAATAATTCAGATAAAGGTACATCGGCTTTTAAAATAACTGCGCCTTGACGAGAATCCATACCCTTCATGATACCACGACGACGGTTTAAGTCACCCGTGATCGGACCTGTATAATCGTCTGGAGTAACCACGTCAACTGCCATGATTGGTTCCATTAACTTCGCACCAGCATTTTTCGCTGCTTCTTTGTAACCCATACGAGCTGCTAATTCAAAAGACAATGAATCAGAGTCAACATCATGGTAAGATCCATGGAACAAACGTACTTTCATTGAATCCATTGGATAACCTGCTAATGCACCATTTTTCATAGCCTCTTCGAATCCTTTTTGAATTGCAGGGATAAATTCACGAGGAATCACACCACCCACAATATTATTTACGAATTCTAAACCTGGTTTTTCGTCTTCTCTTGGTCCGATTTCGAACACAATATCAGCAAACTTACCACGACCACCCGATTGCTTCTTGTAAACCTCACGGTGTTCAGTTGTTTTCGTTAACGACTCTTTGTATGCTACTTGAGGAGCACCTTGGTTTACTTCTACTTTGAACTCACGACGCATACGGTCGATAATGATTTCTAAGTGAAGCTCACCCATACCTTTGATGATCGTTTGGCCAGTTTCCTCATTTGATTCAACTTGTAACGTTGGATCTTCTTCAATCAATTTTGTGATTGCTTTTGAGAAGTTGTCAGCATCTGCTGTTTTCTTCGGCTCAATTGCATAACCAATTACCGGCTCTGGGAATTCCATTGCCTCTAAGATGATTGGGTTTTTCTCGTCAGAAAGTGTATCTCCTGTTTTGATATCTTTGAAACCAACTACCGCACCAATATCACCAGCACCTAAGCGCTCGATTGAATTTTGCTTGTTAGCGTGCATTTGGAAGATACGAGAAATACGCTCCTTGTTACCTGAACGGTTATTCAAAATATAAGAACCTGCATCTAATCCACCAGAGTAAGCACGGATAAAGCACAAACGACCAACGTAAGGGTCAGTTGCAATTTTAAATGCTAATGCAGCAAATGGATCTGATTCAGATGGCTTTCTTTCGATTTCTGCTCCTGTGTTAGGATCAGTACCTTTGATACTTTCTTTGTCTAATGGAGAAGGTAAAATCGCCATTACATAATCCAACATCGTTTGAACACCTTTGTTCTTGAAAGAAGAACCACAAAGCATTGGAACAATTTTCATGGAGATAGTGGCCTGACGCAATGCTGCCAAGATTTCATCTTCAGTGATAGAAGTTGGATCTTCAAAATATTTTTCCATTAACGACTCATCAAACTCAGCTACCGCTTCTAATAATTTTTCACGGTACTCAGTTGCTTCGTCCAACATATCATCTGGGATAGGCACCTCAGTGAATGTCATTCCCTTGTCATGCTCATTCCACTTGATACCACGGAAGTTTACTAAGTCAACTACGCCTTCAAACTTATCTTCAGCACCGATTGGTAATTGAAGAGGTACTGCGTAAGAACCTAACATTTCTTTTACTTGGCGACATACGTTTAAGAAGTCAGCACCTGAACGGTCCATCTTGTTAACGAAACCAATACGAGGTACATTGTAGTTGTTAGCCAAACGCCAGTTAGTTTCCGACTGAGGCTCAACACCGTCTACAGCTGAGAACAAGAACACTAAACCATCTAATACACGAAGAGAACGGTTTACTTCTACAGTAAAGTCAACGTGACCTGGTGTGTCAATGATGTTAACATGATAAGGTTGGTTACGGTAGTTCCAAGAAACCGTAGTTGCAGCAGATGTGATAGTGATACCACGCTCTTGCTCTTGCTCCATCCAGTCCATTGTTGCTGCTCCATCGTGAACTTCACCAATCTTGTGGCTAACACCTGCATAATACAGGATACGTTCTGTGGTAGTTGTTTTACCCGCATCGATGTGGGCGGCAATACCAATGTTTCTGGTAAATTTTAAATCGCGTGCCATTTGTTAAATGTTGATTATAAGAATTCTTTAGTTTACGCTTTAATTATCAAGTTGCTGGACAATGAAAAAAATCTTTTTCGTTATACATAACCTTTTAGGGGTGCAAAATTACTGAATCTTAATTAAATACAAAAATTTTTTCTTAATGTTTACATTCATTTTACAATTGATTTATCCTAAACAATGCTGTGCTTGCAAGGAAGCCTTACTTTTTGGGGAAGAATTTATTTGCATTGCCTGTTTAATTGCCATACCTCGGTATGATTTTCGGCAAGAAAAGTCCAATTATTTGGTAGAAAAATTTGAAGACCTACCCAATTTGGGACAAATCTATGCGTTCGCTTGGTTTACGGAACAAGGAAAAATGCAAGCCCTCATGCATCAAATTAAATACAAAGGCAACGTGCCTTTGGCCCATTATATGGGCAAAAAATTTACCAGAGCCTTTGAAAAGGAATTCAATGAGGCAAATTTTGATGTCATCGTCCCAATTCCCTTACATCCTAAAAGAAAACGCGAACGAGGGTATAACCAGTCAGAAGAAATTGCCAAAGGAATGTCTTTTCTACTGAATATTCCCATCTTTTCAGAGGGTTTAATTCGATCTAAATATGGGGATTCCTTAGTCAATCAAAATAAAATTAATCGATTTTTGCAATTAGAAGACAGCTTTGAAGTGCTTGGTGCTCAATTTAGGGACAAACATGTATTGTTGGTCGACGATACCTTAACCACAGGGGCAACTTGTAGGGCAGCTGCAAAAAAAATATTGGAGAGCGGGGCTAGAAAAATATCAATAGCCAGTTTGGCGGTAGTCCGCTAAACTGGCTACCGAAAATCTTGCATCAATTACTTATTCGTTCCAGCTGAAATCATCGCGCAACGGAAACCAATTGTGGCAGTAGATGAATCTTCGTCAATGAATCTACGTGTACCTGGGGCCAACCAATAGGCTACATCTGCCCATGAACCTCCTTTATACACACGAACTTTATTATCGATTAATGAATTATTGTTTTTCTTGTCGTACTGAGAAGCTTTATCCAAGAAATCGTTTCTTCTGATTGGATTTAAGTCGTTGAAATCTTGGAAAGATAATGGACGATATAAGTCATAAACCCACTCATTTACGTTTCCTGCCATTTGGTACAAACCAAAATCATTCGGTGGGAAACGGTATACTTCTGCCGTAATAATAGCGCCATCATTTGCTTTTCCAGCGATACCTGCATAGTCACCACGACCTCTTTTAAAGTTTGCCAACATCTGACCTTTGTTCGCTTTCGCATATTGTCCGCGCATGTACGGACCATCCCAAGGATAAATACGTTGGTTGGATTGATTTTCTTCTTCCTGCATCGTCCCGATCATTGCTTTTGCTGCATATTCCCATTCCGCTTCTGTCGGGAGGCGGTAAGATGGTAAGACCTTTCCAGATTCAATTTTCGGACGAGCCTGCGCATTGGCACGCTGACTTGCTGCTACTGTGGCCGCAGCAGCTGCTTTCTTTCCTTTCGGTAATTTCAAGCCACTTGAAGAAGAACTTCCTTCTGCTAAATTTTTATTGACTACTGCCGTACGCCATTTGCAATAATCGTTTGCTTGCTTCCAAGAAACACCCACTACCGGGTACATTCTGAAGCCAGGAAAACGTAGATACTGCTCAACATATGGGTCATTAAAGGATAATTCGTTTTTCCAAACTGTGGTGTCTGGTAGAGCAGATTCATAAAATTCTTGCGTTGAATCTTTTTGAATTGCATATAAATATTCTAACCAGTGCACATTGGCAATTTCCGTCTCATCCATGTAAAAGGATTGCACAGAAACCGTTCTTTCAATGTTATCATGTGTTCCTAATACATCTTCCTCAATGGTTCCCATGACGAATCGACCCCCCTCAATGAAAACCAAATTTGGACCCGCTTTTTGTCCAGTAAAGCTTTTATCTGTTTGAAAACCGCCTTTTTGATTGTAGGCGATGCCCGTTGCAGTACTCGTTGAACCAATATTGTTGCTAGAAACTTTTCCAGATTTTAAAATACTAAGTTTACTGTCTTTCGAACAAGATGCAGTAA
>JBEGQV010000067.1:0-8500 GCA_041180785.1 Bacteroidota bacterium
GGGTTATGGGTTATGAGTTATGGGTTTTGAGTTATAGGTTATGGGTTATGAGTTATGGGTTATGGGTTTTGAGTTATAGGTTATGCATTTTATAAAAGAAATTCCTTGTGATGAGCTTAAAATTTTACTCTATGAGTGGAATTCAAAATATATTGTAAAATATGAAACGCCATTTATGGAGCAGACGATTAAATTTTCTGTCTTAGATTTTACCTCTCAAAACGAAATAGAGGAACTAGCCATTAGCTCCTCTATTTTAGATCAGGTCATTAAAAACTTTCAAGATCTCTCACAAAAACTCATAACTCATAACTCATAACTCATAACCCCTAACTATTCCACGATTTTAATCGACACAATCTTATCTCCTTGACGGATCGCATCAATAACCTCTAAGCCTTCAACCACTTTCCCGAAACAAGTGTGTTTGCGATCTAAATGTGCTGTATTTGTTCTGCTGTGGCAAATAAAAAACTGAGAACCACCTGTGTTTGGTCCACGATGTGCCATAGATAAGACTCCTCGATCATGGTATTGATTGTTACCCGTTAATTCACATGGAATGGTATATCCTGGGCCACCAGCACCCGTACCAGTTGGATCGCCACCCTGAATGACGAAATCAGGAATAACACGGTGAAAAGTAACACCATCATAATAGCCTTTATTTGATAAATCAATGAAATTTTGCACATGAATGGGTGCATCTTCCTGATAAAATTCAATTTTCATCAAACCTTTATCGGTCAACATTTCTGCGTATGCCATAATATCTTTTAAATTTGTTTTTTGAATTGCAAAAGTAATTAAATTACTCAACATGAAAATCGCCTTACAAGTTTCATTTGTATTTATTTTTTCTATCTTTTTGTCTGCATGTCAATCTTCGGCAGAGAAAGATAAATTAGAAGCCTCCAATTTTTTCCTTCGTGGGAATCAAAAATCCAAGGAAAAGGAATACCGAGAAGCGCTAAAATGGTATAATGAGGCAATTGAAAAAGATCCAAAGTTTTCAGATGCCTATTATAATCGTGGATTAGTGAACTTGGCGATTGATAAAAATGAAGATGCCTTAATTGATTTTCAAAAGGCAGTAGAACTAGACCCTCAATTTGCGGCAGCCCATCGCCAATTAGGCGATATGTATTTACAACAAAAGAATCTATCAAAAGCTCTTTCCTCCTATCAAATTGCCGTCAAAATAGAACCTAAAAATGTAGAGGCTAAAATCAATGAGGGGGTAGTCTATCAGGAAATGGGTGAATTGGAACTTGCTGAAAAGAGCTTTCAAGCGGTTTTAGCTACCGGCAAATACAAAGATTTGATTTATAATAATTTGGGATACCTGGAAATTCAACGCAAACAGTATGAATTGGCTAAAAAATGGATTGATAAGGCCTTGTATTTGTCTCCCCAGAATGAATTGTACCTTCGTAATTTGAAAAGAATTGAAGACGAATCAGGACTTAAATAAGCCCATGTAATTCAATAATACCTCTTTATTTTGATCAGGATCAGTGAAAATCTCTAACAATAAGGGTTGATTACTTTTTTGAGCCAATTTTTTCAAGGCTTGTTGCAAGGAATCGGAATCATCTGCCTTTAAATAAAGCATTCCAGCTTCTTCTGCAGTTGATTTAGCAGAATTTTGTTGCCTTGTCGCTATGAATTTTTCCAATTCAGGTAAATCTCTCGCTCCTTCTAAATTTCTAAATATCCCACCACCCGAATTATTTAACACGATGATGCGTTGATTTTTAGAAAGATATTGATTCCAAAGTCCATTTTTGTCGTAATGGAACGACAAATCTCCAATGATCAAATATGAAATATCTTCCAATAGCGAAGTTGCTCCAATATACGTTGAAACTGTTCCATCGATGCCACTGGTCCCCCGATTGCAATAGACTTCTCCATTCGGGAAAAATGGTAGCCAATTACTGTAACGGATGCTTAAGGAATTGCCAAAATGGATGCTGGATGTCCTTGATTGCACTGCGTGCATTACGGATTGAACCGCATGAAGTTCATTCCAATTTGAATTTTCAAAAATAAAATTGTTTTGTCGCTTGGTGACTATTTTTGATAGTTCTTTCCAATCATTTGAAAAATTTTTCTGCAAAAATTTATCTTGTAAAAATAAATCAAATTGTTCTAGAAATGTTCGAGTGTCAACTGCTAAAACATGTGTCAATGATTGAAATGTGTCAATTAGTTGACTTTCAGACCCTTTTTTAATCAACCAATTCTGAGCAAGATTTGACTTTCTGAAAAATTGCTTGATGCGCTTAGAAACATGTGATTTACCAATATGGATGACTAAATTTGCTTGTAATTTATGCCAAATTTTGTCATTTGAAAGAATTAAATCTTGATTTTGTATCAGCACTGAAGATGCGTTTGCAGTTGAATCGCCTAGGAGCACAATTCCCTTTTTGGATAAATTTTCTAAAAGAGGAATGAGTTCTTGGGTGTGTTCCAGTTGACCGATGGATAAGATAATTCGCTGCTCTGCTTGAATATTTTTTTCAAAAAATGCTTTTAATTCCTCTGCAGAATTTTCTTGAAATATGGGCAATTCCACTTTTCGGACAAAGTCTGGAAAGTGAAGTTTCTCACTTGCTGACGGATAAAATGGTTCGGAAATCGGAATGTTTAAGTGTACAGGTCCTGATTGACCAGCGGTTAAACCAAGGATTGCTTCATTGGCAATTCGTTGCTGAACCCAATCTAGGGATGCCTCGTTGCTGGCAAATTGAGGGAATTCCAATGATTTCTTAACAACTGAATCTAGGAAATGTTTTTGTCGGATTGTTTGTCCATCCCATTGATCAATCCATTCTGCTGGTCGGTCTGCCGTAAGTGCCAAAATGGGAATTTCTTGATAATAGGCTTCTGAAAGTGCTGGAGCAAGGTTTAGTCCTGCTGAACCAGAGGAACAACAAACGGCCACTGGTTTTTGTGTGGCTAATGCTCTACCAAGGGCAAAGAATCCTGCTGATCGCTCATCGACAATGGAATATAGTCGCAAATCTGGATTTCTTTCCAGGGCAACGATGATAGGTGCATTTCTGGAGCCTGGACAAACGACCACCTCTTCAATGCCTTGCATTGATAACAGTTTAGAGAGCGTTAAGAGTCCTTTTGGAAATGCCATAAGCTAAAAAAAAGCCTCATAAGAGGCTTTTTCATTTATCCTAAATACGTTTTAAGTGCTTTACTTCTTGAAGTATGACGTAATCTACGAATTGCTTTTTCTTTAATTTGACGAACACGCTCTCTGGTTAAATTGAATTTTTCACCAATTTCTTCCAGTGTCATGGCATGTTCCCCATTCAAACCAAAATACAACGTAACAACGTCTGCTTCACGATGTGTAAGTGTTGAAAGGGCACGTTGCACCTCTCTGCGCAAGGAATCGTTGATCAAACCTGTATCAGGTTTGTCTTCTGAATCATTTTCCAATACATCTAACAAGGAATTTTCTTCTCCTTGAACGAACGGTGCATCCATGGAAACATGGCGACCAGAGATTTTCAAAGTATCTACCACCTCACCCGTTGAAATATCTAATACTTCAGCTAATTCTTCTGGAGAAGGCTCTCTTTCAAACTTTTGCTCTAATTCAGAGAATGTTTTCGAGATTTTATTCAACGAACCTACACGGTTTAAAGGCAAACGAACGATACGTGATTGTTCTGCCAATGCTTGAAGGATCGATTGTCGAATCCACCATACCGCATATGAAATGAATTTAAAACCACGAGTTTCATCAAATCGTTGAGCTGCTTTAATCAAACCTAAGTTACCTTCATTGATTAAATCACCTAAACTCAAACCTTGATTTTGGTACTGTTTCGCAACAGATACTACGAAACGAAGGTTGGCTTTTGTTAAACGCTCTAAAGACAACTGATCCCCATCGCGAATTTTCTGGGCAAGAATTACTTCTTCGTCAGGCGTTAACAAATCAACCTTTCCAATTTCTTGTAAGTATTTATCCAGGGACTGGGATTCCCTGTTGGTAATCTGTTTGCTAATTTTTAGCTGTCTCATGCGCTATTAATTTTCAGATTTCTCTGTTTTTTCTGTTTTTTCTGGTTTTGGTAAAAGAACTTTTGCTGATAAACGGAATTTTCCGGTTTTCTTATCAACTTCAACCAATTTAACCTGTACTTCATCTCCTTCTTTAAATACACCATCCATTGTTTCGATGCGATCCCATGAGATTTCGGAGATATGTAATAAACCATCTTTTCCTGGTAAAAATTCCACAAAGGCACCAAAAGATTGAATATTTTTTACTTTTCCTTTATAAACTTCTCCAACTTCTGGAATGGTTACAATACCTTTTACCATGGCAACCGCTTTGTCCATTGCTGGTCCATTCGATGAGAAAATGCTTACATAGCCACCATCTTCTTTTTCTTCAATGGTAACCGTAGCACCAGATTGCTTTTGGATATCTTGAACCACTTTACCACCTGGTCCGATTACCGCACCAATTTGGTCTTTCATGATTTTGATGACAGTTGCACGAGGCGTTTGTGGCTTGAATTCTTCTCTTGTTCCTTCAATGGCCTTTTTCATCTCACCTAAGATGTGTAGACGACCTTCTTTTGCTTGTGCTAAAGCTTCGGCTAAAACATCGTAAGATAAACCATCTACTTTGATGTCCATCTGACAAGCTGTGATTCCATTTTCTGTTCCTGTAACTTTAAAGTCCATGTCACCTAAATGGTCTTCATCCCCTAAAATATCAGACAATACAGCATATTTTCCTGTTTTAGGATCTGAAATTAATCCCATTGCAATACCTGAAACTGGTGCTTTAATTTTCACACCTGCATCCATTAGGGCTAAAGTACCTGCACAAACAGTTGCCATTGAAGACGAACCATTTGATTCTAAGATATCAGAAACTACACGGATTGTGTAGGGATATTCATCTAATTTAGGAAGTACTTTTTTGATAGCACGCATGGCCAAGTTACCATGTCCCACCTCTCTTCGTCCTGGTCCACGATTTGGCTTCACCTCTCCTGTTGAAAAACCAGGGAAGTTATAGTGCAACATAAATTTATTGTATCCTTGGAACATTGGTTGATCAATGATTTGTTCATCCATCTTTGTTCCTAAGGTAACAGTCGTCAAGGATTGTGTTTCTCCACGTGTAAATACTGCTGATCCATGTGGTGAAGGTAAATAATCTACTTCGCAAGCAATGTTACGGATTTGATTTAATTTACGACCATCCAAACGATATCTCTCTTGTAAAACCAACTGACGAGCAGCTTCTTTTTCAATATCGTGGAAATAGTGATTGGCTAAACTTAAATTCACGGTATGATCTTCAGGCAAACTTGCTTTAAATTCTTCGATAATGGCATTGAACGACTCTCTTCTACCTGATTTACTTGGATTCGCTAATTTCGCTACTTCCAAGAAACGGTTGTAGTAAGTCGACCATAACTGCTCTTTCAATGCCTCATCATGCGTTTCGTGGCAATATTCACGTTTTACTGTTTTGCCAACTTCTGCTTCTAATTCTTTTAAAGCAGTACATTGTAATTTGATGGCTTCGTGCGCAACTTTTAAAGCTTCAAGCATTTCAGACTCAGCAATTTCATTTGCTTCGCCTTCTACCATCAAAATGTCTTTTGCATTAGCTGCAACAATTAACTCTAAGCTAGCATCTGCTAAGTCTGAATTATTGGGGTTGATCACTAATTCGCCATTGATTTTAGCAATACGAACTTCAGAAATTGGGCCATTGAAGGGAATATCTGATACTGCTAATGCCGCAGCTGAAGCTAAACCAACATAAGCATCAGGTAAGATTTCTAAATCAGCAGAAATTAATTGGATGTTTACCTGCACATCTGCATGGTAATCGCTTGGGAATGTAGGGCGCAAAGCACGGTCTACTAAGCGAGATATTAAAATTTCGTAATCCGATAAACGAGCTTCTCTTTTTAGGAAACTACCTGGAATACGACCATTTGAAGCAAATTTTTCTTGATAATCTACAGAAAGTGGTAAGAAGTCAGTTCCTTCTTTGTGAGTCTTGGCTGCAACAACTGTAGCCAACAGCATCATGTTTCCAACTTTTACGACAACAGATCCATCTGCCTGCTTGGCAAGCTTTCCGGTTTCGATGAGGATCTCTTTGCCATTGGGCATTGAAATGCGTTTTTGAACAATATTAAATGACATATATACGTATAATATAATTTTTCAGGCCTGTCCTGAAAAGTGTTTGTTTGATTGATTGCAAACTGGTAATGTGGGGTGGAATAAAAACAGGGCCTCTCGGTTGAGAAACCCTGCTAATATTATTTACGAATACCTAATTCAGCGATAATTGCACGATAACGTGAAATCTCCTTGCGGCTTAAGTAATCTAGCAAACTACGACGTTTACCTACTAACTTCAAAAGTCCCAAGCGTGTGCTGTGGTCTTTCTTGTTTTTCTTTAAATGCTCAGTCAAATGATTGATTCTGTAAGTAAATAACGCAATTTGCGATTCAGCAGAACCAGTATCGATTTTTGACTTTGCTTTCCCTTTTGATTCGAAAATCTCTTGTTTTTTCTCAGGTGACAAATACATCTTTTACCAGTTTAATGTGAAAAAAATAATTAATTGACAAAATTACGGATATTTCGCCGGAAATGCAAATCTTTTTGGAAGCTTCGTCTTTAGCCGCTCCCAATACATTTTATAGACATCCCACTCAAAGAGTCGAGAGTCTTTGAGGGCAATTCGCATGAAGTAAATTCCAATCAATCCCAATATGACATTGGCCAACCAAGCCCCTATTTGAAGAAGTAATTTTCCTTCCTTAGCCATTTTTTCTCCTTGTTGGGTGAGAATGTACATTAATATAAAAAATGAAACAGCAACTACAATGGGTACACCAAATCCTCCTTTCTTAATTATGGCCCCTAGTGGTGCACCAATGAGAAACATGACCAAAATGGCTAAACTATTGGTGAACTTATGATGCCATTCTAAATTTGTTTTCTTTAATTCTAAATTTTGGGAATCAATGGCCGCTTTATTGGATTGTCCAAAACTGATTAAGTTTTGGGCTGTCTGCAAGGCATCCGAGCGCACTTTTGGGATATTAATAATCCCCGTATCCAGCGATTTTACACGTGCCTTGACCCAACTCGTATTATATTTTAACGTTTTTAAGGCGATGGTAGGATCCTTCCTAAAATACAGAAAATACACGTTATAAGAAGCTTTGTAGCCTTTTTTGATGGTTGTGATGATCTTGCGCAAGGAATCGGCATCATGACTTAACTCCACATTATTTCGCATAATTTGATTTTTAGCAAATTGACTTTCATCGGTTTTTTGCAAATCAAATGCATCTAGCGACATCACGACTTTACTTTTTTTAAATTCGTGGATGGCCACATCGGATTGGTCTAAGCTCGACCCCCTATCGGCATCTTCCAGATAATCTTTTCCATTAAATAATTCAAATACAAGGTATTTTTTACCAAGAATGGTGTACATTTTCGCTGAATCGGCAATCGTCACATGACGATTGCCGTCGTTTTGCGAATGATCATAAATGACGATATGCTTTAAGGTCTTGTTATCAGGATATTTTTTGGCCACTTGAATGGTATAACCGGGTAAATCGGTATAAAAAATGCCCTCTTTGATATTTAAGGTAGTTTTGGTGGTTTTGATATCATATAGCAAACTCCATCCTTTTAGATTGGCCCATGGCAGTGCGATATTGGTAAACCAAAACATGAATGCACTTAATAAAATGGCTAAAACAATGATGGGCCTAAAAATACGAATGATGGAAATGCCCGCACTTTTTAGGGCAGTTAATTCGAAATTTTCTCCTAATTTCCCGAAGGTCATTAATGACGACATGAGAACCCCCAGAGGCATGGCCAGCGGTAGGGTGATGAGGGAAAAGTAAAAAAATAGTTGAAAATATACGTCGATACCTAAATCTTTGCCAAAAAGGTCGGCAAAATAAAAGAGCAAGAGTCTAAGTAAGAAAATAAAGATAACTACAATTAAAGTAAGAAAAAATGGCCCCATAAATGCCTGGAGAACCAATTTGTCTATTTTACGCATACTAACTCCCAACAATTTCCTTTAATTTATCTGTTAAAAATTCCCACAACTCTTCTGCATCTTCATCTGATTTGAAATTGGATGCACTGTCAATAATTTGTAGATAGGTCGTATTAGACACCTCACTTACTTGTAAGGACATTTCCAATAATCTACTTTTTTGATTGCCTTCAAATTCAAATTTTACAAATTTATTCAATTTTTGACTAATTAGACTAGCCAAGTGGTTTTCATTGTCCCAAATAAAATTAAAATCTGCGGAATTCTTGACGGTAACTTTGTCTGCAAACCATTGTTGTAGTCCCGAAGCAGAACTTAAATAGGGAAATAAAACCTTCGGTGAGGCTTTTATTTCAAATTCGAATTGGTAGGCATCTGTTACCATG
>JBEGQV010000068.1:0-2572 GCA_041180785.1 Bacteroidota bacterium
GGTAGTGCCAAGGTGTACTTTCAGTTTTCATCTCGCAAAAGGAGAATCTACAAATCTAAAGGAATGTAAATCGAATTTCCCGCTGTGAAAAAATAAAAGTAAAGATGCCGAGCAATTGATAAAAGCTGTTAGAAAAAATCCTATCTTGAGGGATTTATTTTTTTATCACCAGCTTTCCATCCTGATACAGCGGTAATACATTGGCCACATCCGGCGTCAAACAAAATTCGATATCCTTAATTAATCCAAATCGCTTAACGAGTCGATGATAATGCGTTAGCTGTGGTGCAAACTCTAATAAATTAGTAGCGTGTTTTTCATAGAGCGTCACAGCCATTAATGAGCTATCGCAATGGATTGTAAAATGTTCACGTACCCGATTAATCACAGCGCCCGCAAAAAGTGTATCCTCCAGATTAAAACGATCTTTCCATCCGGCACAACCCAAAACAACATCTTTTCCCTCGCTGATTAAGAACTCACAAACTGCAGATAAATTAGGAAAGCTACCCGAAATAATTTTAGATGCATTTCTATCTAATGCCATTTGTAATAAGCGTGTACCATTGGTGGTGGTGAGAACCAAATTTCTGTTCTCAATAAAAGCACGCGTATATTCCAGGGGAGAATTGCCATGTTGTAATCCTTCTGCAATCATTCCATCTCTTTCTCCTGCTGCAATGCCGTCAATATTCTTACCCATTTCTATTGCCTTGGGTACTGAATCAACGGGAATAACTGCGCGAGCGCCATTATATAGGGCAGCCGCAATGGTAGAAGTAGCTCGAAAAACATCAATAATTACTACAACACTATTGCTCAGATCGTAAAGATGAAGAAGAGCCGGTGAAAGAGAAGTATAGAGGGTGGGTTTAGTAGACATGTGTTTGGGAAAGCGCAAATTTAGAACAAATTCTACAAAGAACAGGGGCAAATGCGCCTCCTTAACGGATCAACAGCTTTTTCCAGCGTTCGGTTTCTGCAAAATTTTTGATTGTATTGATTTTTTGCTGCAGATACGATTCCATGTATTGATTAAAATAAACAGCATTAAATAATTTTCCAAGTTGACCATATGGAAACTCATACGTCAGCAGGTCAATCATCAGCATGCCGTTATCGATTGGTTTAAAGTGGTGCTCGTGTCGAAACGAAACCAGATCTCCTTGCAACTGCACTTCCACATACATTTCTGGCTTAATCATTTCAACCACCTTGATTCGTTGCAGTCGCTCTTTAAATAAATGATAGGATTTCCAGGTAATGGTTTCACTTTTCTCTAATAAACCAAAACGAGTTCCAGCTACTGCGTCAATCTTATTAGGCGTATACGCTTCTTTGTGAACACTCACATGCCTACTCAAATCAAACACAACCGAAGCGGGTGCTGCAATAAATGTTGTAAGATGAATAGTGGGCATGATTAATTAAAAGGTACTTTAACAACTTTTGCTTTCAGCTGCTTGTCACGCACCTGAATATAAATGGTTGAATCTACAGTGGCCAACTCGGTTGCAACATATCCCATCCCAATTGCCTTTCCTAAGCTAGGAGATTGTGTGCCCGATGTAACCACACCAATCACAACGCCACCTTCGTTTTTAATTTCATATCCATGACGCGGAATTCCCTTGTCAATCATTTCCAATCCAACTAATTTTCTCTTTACGCCCTCTGTCTTTTGCTGCGACAAGGCAGTTGAATTTGTAAATGCCTTAGTAAACTTTGTAATCCAACCCAATCCGGCTTCCAGCGGTGATGTAGTCTCATCAATGTCATTTCCATAGAGACAAAAACCCATTTCCAATCGTAACGTATCTCGTGCACCCAACCCAATTGGTTTTAATCCCTGTGAGGTACCCAAATCAAAAATGGCATTCCAAATTTTTGATGCATTATCATTTACGTCTTCAAAATAAATCTCGACTCCGCCCGCACCCGTATAACCCGTTGCACTGATCAATACATTTTCTACTCCGGCAAATGTTCCTTTTACAAAGGTGTAATAAGCCAGATTTAAAAGATCCATTTCTGTCAACGGCTGAAGAATGCGTGTAGCTTGTGGGCCTTGCACAGCTAGCAAACAGGTTTTATCTGAGATGTTGTGCATCTCCACTCCTTTTGTATTATGCTCTTGAATCCAATTCCAATCTTTTTCAATATTAGACGCATTCACCACCAGCATGTAAACATTATTATCTTCTACGCAATACACCAGCAAATCATCAACAATTCCACCCTTATCGTTTGGAATACAACTGTACTGCACCTTTCCTTTCACCAACTTTGAGGCATCATTACTGGTAACGCGCTGAATCAAATCCAATGCATCGGGTCCTTTCAATATAAACTCACCCATATGACTTACATCAAAAACGCCGGCTGTTTTACGTACGGTTAGATGTTCATCGTTAATGCCAGAATAGGAGATGGGCATATTATAACCAGCAAAGGGAGCCATTTTAGCTCCCAATGCAATATGTTGCTGATAAAAGGGTGTGTTCTTAACCGACATTTCTATTTTTTAAGAACACAAATGTACGCGGTTCGGTGGCTATCCCAAAAGAAGACG
>JBEGQV010000069.1:0-3479 GCA_041180785.1 Bacteroidota bacterium
TCCCTCATGCAGGAGCACTTGCTGGATTTTTACCTCCTGTAATTGTAGGTGCAAGCATCATGATGATGATGGATGCATCTTTTAATGTTTCGATGGAGCCATTTCGTGCTCTGGTTGCCGACAATTTGCCGGAGGAACAAAATACCTTGGGCTTTTCAATTCAAACCTTTTTAATCGGTATAGGGGCAGTCGCAGCATCTTGTTTGCCTTATATTTTGGGAGAATGGGCAGGAATCGCGAAAGATGCTGCTCCGGGTCAAATCCCCGATAATGTTACCTATTCATTTTACGTAGGTGGGACAGTATTTCTTTTAGCCATTCTTTGGACGATTATTTCGACCAAAGAATATTCACCAAGTGAACGAGAGGCTATGGGATTTCAAGAAGATGGACAAGAGGATACGTTGTTTTCTGTATTCCGTTATATCAAAGAAATGCCTTTTACCATGCGTCAATTGGGCTTGGTTCAATTCTTTTCTTGGTTTGGATTGTTTATGATGTGGGTATTCTCCACGCCGGCTATTGCGCATCATGTCTTTAATGTAGCCGCAGATGATCATAGTTCGAGTGGTTTTCAAGATGCGGGTAACTGGGTTGGAATTATGTTTGGTGTTTATAGTGCTGTTTCTGCTGTTTATGCTGTTTTTTTACCTCAAATTGCTAATAAAATAGGAAACAAGGCTACCCATGCCATTTCTTTGTTGGCCGGAGGTATTGGATTAATTTCCATTTATTTTATTCACGATCAATATTTATTAATCGCGAGTATGGTGGGTGTTGGTATGGCTTGGGCGAGTATTTTGGCCATGCCTTATGCGATTCTTTCGGGTTCCATTCCTTTAGCAAAAATGGGAGTCTACATGGGTATTTTTAATTTCTTTATTACGATTCCTCAAATTGTCAGCAGTATTATTGGTGGTCCTATTGTGAAGCATGTTTTTGGTGGAGAGTCCATATATGCAATTTTGACAGCTGGCGTTTTCTTAATAATGGCAGCTACAAGTGTCTTATGGATCAAAGAAAAATAGGTTGTATTTTATTGTTGTTTATACAGTTGGCTTGTTGGGGACAAAATGCTGACAACCAATCCTTAGTGCATATAGGAAAACAATTTTTAGGTAGGCCTTACCGTGCAAATATGTTGTCCTCTTCGAATCCAGAAATTTTTGTTACTTCTCAGGATGCATTCGATTGTGTTACTTTTCTTGAGCATAGTTTGGCGATCAAAATAGCAAATGAAAATCCCGACCATTTCGAATTAGCTTTGAAACATGTTCGCTATGCTGGTGATTCTGTTCAGTATGAGAAAAGGTACCACTATTTTTCTGATGCGATGTGGCAGTTGGGTTATCCACCCATTCAAGACCCTTTGCACCATTCCATAGCACCTAAAGATTTTAGTTTTTTATCTACCTATTTAATTCGGAAATTTGAGAAATCAGTTAATATAGACTTAATAGCCGATAAAGAAAAGCAACTCAAATCTCGCGTTTTTACGTTTACTTCTATTAAGGATTTGTCTTTTATATTGCCTTTGATACATGATGGTGATTTAATTGGTCTTGTGGGGAAAAACAATCATTTAGACTTTTTACACACAGCCATGGCTATACGTAAAGGATCTCAAATTTATCTTTTACATGCCTCCCAAGAGAAAAAAAAGGTTATAATTTCCGATCAAACATTATCAGATTACCTTAAATCACATCATCAATTTATTGGTATTTCTGTATTTAGACCTAAATTTAATAAATGAAAAAATACGACTTTGATCAGGTTATCGACCGCAAAAATACCTTTAGTTTTAAGTGGGACAATGTAAGCTATGGTAACCGTGAGGTTTTACCTATGCCCGTTGCCGACATGGATTTTCCAGTTGCCGATGAAATATTGCAGGCATTGGAAAAAATCACTGACCATCAAATTTTAGGCTATTCGATTGTTCCCGATGAATTACGAGTAGAAGCGCAAAAAAAGATTGCCCGTGATTATGGTTGGTCAACCGAATTGGATTGGCAAGTATGGATACCTGGAATTGTACCCGGTATTACAGCGGCTTGTGCAGCCTTTACAACTCCTAATGATGGAATATTAACAGCAGTGCCTGTTTATCACCCCTTTCATTTAGTAGCTGGGTGGTTAGGTCATCCACTTCACACTTTTCCCATGGTGGAGGAATCTGGTCGTTGGACTTTTGATTTTAGTGCTTTTGAAGAAGCGCTCAAGAAAGGTCCTAAAGCTTTTTTATTCTGTAATCCCCATAATCCTGGAGGAACCGTTTTTACAAGCGATGAGATTAAGCAGATTAAATCATTATGTCAGCAATACGATTGTATGATTATATCCGACGAAATTCATGCTGATTTACTTATCAATCCCAAGGTCAAACATCAAACAATTCAGTCGGAGATATCATTTTATGCCACCTCGAAAGCCTTTAATACGGCCGGATTAGGTGGTGCGGTGGCAATTATACCAGATCCCAAGATTCGTTTAGCTTTTCAGAAAAAGACCTTTGGTTTTTTCCCGATGCTTTCACGTCATAGTATAGAGGTTATGTTAGCTACTTATCGTATGCCGTCTACCTGGATGGATACGCTTCTGCCCTACTTACGTGATAATCACGAGCTTTTATTGACTCGAATGAATCAATTGTCGGGAATCAAAATGCTTCCCTTGGAAGGAACTTACCTCGCTTGGATCGAATTCGACGCGGCTAAGCATGGGGATTTCCAAAAGCGTTTGTTTGATGCTGGATTACATGTTTTACGTGGTGATCAATTTTTAGGTAAAGATTTTATCCGATTGAATTTTGCATGTCCGCGTATCAGTTTAGAAAAAGCCATTGATATCATTGAAAAGGTAGTTCATGCGTCTCATTAAATTTTTATTATCTATTGCTTTCTTTTTCCTTTTGGGTCTTATATTTTATTGGGTCCAACAAGTTGATGAGGAATCGCAAGTAGTAAAATGGGAAGACCAATTAGCTGTTTCGTCTCAAGGTGATTCAATTATTAGGCAAGTAGAACTTGATACGCAGTCGATTAAAGAACCTAAGACGGTCGGTACGCTATTCCAAGATTATGAAGTTCATATGGAAAAAGAAATTTTCTATATGTCAAAAGGTAATCAAATTGTTTCGAAGGAAAAGCTAGCTAATATGACTGTTAAGCAAATACTTTTATCTGATTTAAATGAGAATGACGCGCCGGAATGTTGGATCCTTGGTGAAAAATTAAATCATCAAACTGATATTCGTGTATTTGAATATAAATCAGGGCATCTCAATCGAATAATTTTTCCTAAATTGAAAGGAAGTCAAGCAATTGGCTATGCAGGTGCAGATTCGATATATTTAGATAAAACAGGTATCGTTCGTCAATTTAACTATGCGAATGATCCTTATGCTGATTTATCTAGTGGAAAACGTGCATGTTACTATCAATTTGGTAAAGACCAAAGTTTTATTTTGAAGAAAA
>JBEGQV010000070.1:0-4086 GCA_041180785.1 Bacteroidota bacterium
GCTCACTCTGCTCACTTATACTGCCCCTCCAAAAACTTATATCTCCCTTCAATCGTTGAATTCTCTAATTTCGTATGCACATCGATGTTGATGTAAGGGGTTTCATCTTTTGAATAGGCCTTCCACTCTGGCAAGCCTTTTCCGTTTGGATTATAGGTTTTAATAAAGTTGGCAAAATAATTATTCATTGTTTCAGAAACCTTGAAATCATCTGCTGTCCAAGCGTACTCTTTAACCAAATGCAAATTACCCATGCAATACTCAATTTCACAAGCATGCGGTGCGCCAACCGGGATTGAAACAGGTGCAGGCGCAGCATTTGGGTCGCGACGAACTGTTCCTCCAGCCAAACCAGATGTTAAACTTTGATCTACTAAAGCCGGACGTAATTTGCTGTATAAATAGCGATATACTGGCTGAGAAGAATTATTACGGTGTAAATCCAACCATTTCCAAGTTGCATACACAATAAAGCGATCAGAAGCTAAGGCCGTTGCCGAAACCTCTGCCTCTCTTTCAGAATGTGCCGGGTATAATTTTAATACTTCTTCCGATTGCGTAGGGTACTCTGCTTTTAATCGTGCCACATAGTTTTCAACCGTGTATGGCTTACCTTGCATAATCATGCCTCCACCAACTTCCGCTGAGTTCCAGCCTGCCAATAACGGAATTTGCGATTGCTCTTTGGCAGCATAAATTTCTGGTAATTTTTTGGTTAAAAAATAACCATCAATCACTACCGGGAATCCAAAACGTCTTGATTCTTGATAAATATCAAAAATTTCTTTCGTGCTCAACGCACGAAGTTCTTTGATAGATTTATACCCTGCCTTATCACCAAAATCCTTGCCCATTTTTTCTGCTTCTGCTAATGGCGTAGGTGCCATGCTTGGGTTAATCCCAGCACCACTTTCACCAATTGCCGCATGAATTAATCCTTTCGCTAAAGGAGAAGACATTTGGTAAGAAACAGCCACTGACCCAGCTGACTCACCAGCAATCGTTACGTGTCCTGGATCACCACCAAAATTGGCAATGTTCTTTTGAACCCATTTCAATGCCGCTAATTGATCATAATATCCATAATTACCCGAGCCTTTATACGTTGTCTCAGCACTTAAATCTGGGTGAGCAAAATTTCCGAAAATGTTTAAACGATAGTTACAAGTTACGACAACAATTCCTTTTTTGGCCATTGTTTCTCCATCATAACGTGGCTCTGAACCATCACCAGCGACGTTTCCGCCACCATAGAAATACACTAAAACAGGTAAATTTTTCAAATTCTTTTTAGCGGGTGTCCATACATTTAAGTACAAACAATCCTCGCTCAATCCCGCAGAACGCGACATCATGTCACCAAAAACTACCGCCTGAACAGGTCGTGGACCAAAGGCTTTTGTTTCCTTAACGCCTTTCCAAGGGGTTAAGGGTTGGGGTGCTTTCCAACGCAATTCACCAACAGGTGGCTTCGCAAATGGAACACCAAAATATTTTTGGATTCCCGTCTTTACGTCGAAATTTCCTTCGATCGTTCCGTTATCTGTACTTGCCTGAACTGGCAAGTAGTTGTTTGAGCCTTGAGCAAATGTCATGTTCATTCCGGCTAATAGCATACAAGCTAATGCGATTACTTTTTTCATGTGTTATTTATTGTGTGACTAAATCAAATAATTCTTTATCCAACTGCGGCTTTACTTCGCAGGTCGTATTAAAATGCATCGTAGATGTATTTGTTGCATGATACGCTGGCCATGCTGGCAATCCCTTGTGTCCAGGATTCCCTGTTTTTGCAAAACTAATCCACGCAGAACTCATTTTATCCGCTAATACATAAGCATCTTTAAAACCACCCGTCATCTCTTCACAACGTGCAATATTATTAAATACAAATGGTAATTCCATGCAGTGAACTGCTTTGTATTTACCATCCATCACGGGCGACTGCCAAGTAAACAAATACATATACACCGGCGCCCCTCCAACTATAGCTGATTTTGCATTGGCTTGGGCAACTGAGCCCGGACGAAAACGACTATCTACATCAATTAAATCAGACGGTTTTGTATCATTCGGATAAGCTTTTTTCACTGCTTTTTTGTAAGCCTCCGCTTTATCCCCATACGTCTTTTTGATATACTCATCTGCTTGAGCTTGCGTTACATCTCCTAATCCACCCATCAAAGACGGCATAAATTCATTCTTCACCGTTCCAATCATCAACGGAATATTTTTTGATAATTCCAATGCCTCTGGAGAAGCTAATTGGTAAGGCAAAAGATTTCCATCTCTACTTGGTCCCCATCCTAATCCAAATCCACCCACAGATTTTCCTTGGGCTTTCAATTGATCAGCTATCGTTTTCAAGGCCTTGTTTCCAGCATCTGCTAATTGCTCGTAAGGAACCTTTTGAATGTTATCCACTTCAGAAGCTGAAATATTCAGATTCTTCAACACTTCTGCAGCAATGGCTTGCGTAACATCTTTTTCTAAAATATTTCCGCGAACAGCTCCACTTTGATTAATGGCTTTATGAAAGAGCCCTTTCGCTTTTGGCATCGCCATCATGGTATTCACTTTCGCACCACCGCCCGACTGTCCGAAAATCGTCACATTTCCCGCATCACCTCCAAAATTACCAATGTTCTTATTAACCCATTCCAAGGCCATTTGAATATCCAGAATACTATTGTTGGCAGAGGTTTTATACTTTTCTCCATAAGCCGACAAATCTAAAAATCCCAATACATTCAAGCGATGATTGATGGAAACCACAACAACATCTCCCTTCTTGGCTAAATTTTCGCCATCATAGGAAGGTAACTCGATCGATGAGCCAGCCGTATAACCTCCCCCATGAATCCAAAACAATACCGGTCGCTTCTTTCCATCATTGATTCCGGGTGTCCACACATTGATACGCAAACAATCTTCATTCGTATATCCCCAATTGTGGTTGAATACAAATTCCGATTCATCTTGCACTTTGGTGGTAGGTGTCATTAATGGAGATACCGGCCCATAGCTCAACGAGCTACGAACACCTTCCCACTTCACAGCATGCGGTGCTTCAAATCGACCCGCTTCCGCATATGGGATTCCTTTATAGGTGAAAATTGAATTGTGCACATATCCTCGAACCTTTCCAGATTCCGTAGAAACGACTGCGACATTTGTGCCAGTTGAAACTTGCGCCATGGTCGGAAAATAGGAGAGCCCCCCCATCACCAAGGCAATCATTGATCTTTTCATTTTAGGTTTAGATTAAGTAAATTTTCCTTATTGTCAGGAAATGATACAATAATAAAAAAAATTCTTCAAATATCTGTGTGTAGCTATTTTTTAAAATAATTTTATTTTATTTGCAGTAGTCGTGTTTTAAATTAATATACATATATACACATATTTAGGTATGAAAATGCCCCTACGTAGTTTAATCCTATTTTTAGTCCTTACATCCAACTTTTTAGTCGCCCAACAAGGTGATAAAAAAACAACGCTATTTGTCAGTGCAAGTTCAGAAAATAATCAATCTGTCTTACATTTTTTTTCCTATTCAAATAAATATATTTTAAAAGAATTTATCAGTAATAATCACGAATCAAAAAAACAACTGTTTCAACAGTATGCTGATTGTTACAAACGCCTTCAAAAACATTCAAGCGATTTTGTCTCAATAGAAAATGCGTTAAAAAATGACAGTGAACCTGCCTCATTCAATTCAAATGAAATTATTTCTCAATTGAACTCGAATCAAAAAAATACAATCATTTTATGTTCGTTTAACTACCTTGTTCCCATCATTTCTACGCTCAAAGACCTGGAGGCAAAAAACATCTCTTTACAGCAAAAAGAGAACTTGTGTAAGCAAGCATTTATCTACTCCACTTCCACCATTTCTCCGGCTGATCAGCAGTATTTGAAACACTCTTGGCCACAATTGCAAGTTGTTCAACAAAGCAACGAAAGCTTGGCGCACATTTATTGTACGGTGAATGGATTAAACACACTAGAAAACCTAAAACAAGATCTTTCTCTTTTAGATAAATATGTGACTTCTGAGAAAATAGTGAATAATATTCAACA
>JBEGQV010000071.1:0-5168 GCA_041180785.1 Bacteroidota bacterium
TTGCTGTCAATGAAATATTAAATGCAGATTTGCGTGAAGCAATTTTGGCTAGCGAAGTTGGAAAAAGTAAGCTGAAAATCACAAGTTATCGACCCCCTCATCCGCTTCAAATTGATATGCAGAGTTTTAACAAATATGATATTCGCCGATTGTTGGAGTTGGGAAGAGCAGTGGAGGTATGAGTTATGGGTTATGGGTTATGGGTTATGAGTTATGGGTTATTAATAAGTAAAAATGATAAAGATTTTACTTTATTAGAAAAATACTGAAACTATGAAAAAAATATTAACGATTTTGTTTGTCTTTTCAATAATTGGCTTAAATGCACAAAAAATTGATGTAAAAGCCCAATACGCACTAGCAGAAAAGCAATATGAACAAATGTTGAAGGATCATCCGGATACTAGTACCACCATTCATTCAGCAAAACCGGATGGAACCTATCGTAATTTGCCATCAAGTTGGTGGTGTTCAGGATTTTTTCCAGGAGGATTATGGTATTTATTTGAGCAAACAAAGGATTCAAAATGGGAAAAGGCAGCCCGGTTATGGGATGCCGCGGTGGAGAAAGAAAAATATAATAAGGGGACTCATGATTTAGGTTTCATGATGTATTGTTCTTTTGGAAACGCCTTGCGATTAACAAAAGATCCAAAAGCCAAAGAAGTATTGATTCAATCTGCTAAGTCATTAGCTACTCGTTTTGATCCTAAAATTGGCTTAATTAAGTCCTGGAATTCCTTCAAAGGAGGTTATCAATATCCGGTAATTATTGATAATATGATGAATTTGGAGTTGCTATTCTGGGCTTCTAAAGTGACAGGTGATCCGAGTTTTGCAAAAATTGCCGTAACGCATGCAGACAATACAATGAAAAATCATTTCCGTCCCGATCATTCAAGTTACCATGTGATTTGTTATGGTCCAAACGGAGAGGTTTTGGCGAAAAAACAACACCAAGGTTTTAAGGATGAGAGTACTTGGACACGTGGACACGCCTGGGCGATTTACGGCTATGTAATGACTTATCGTGAGACTAAGGATCCAAAGTATTTAGATTTTGCCCAAAAGATTTCTGATTTTTATTTAAACAATCCCAATTTACCTAAAGATAAAATTCCGTATTGGGACTTCAATGCGCCAAATATTCCAAATGAAGAACGTGATGCTTCTGCTGGCGCAATTGTTTGTTCTGCCATGTTTGAATTAGGTAAAATTGTAGGAGGTACAAAAGGAAAAGCCTATATCCAAAGTGGTATTGATATGTTGCAAGCATTGTCAAGTCCAGCCTATCGTGCAGCTTTAGGCGAGAATAATAACTTTTTGATCAAACATTGTGTAGGCGCTAAAGGATTAAATTCTGAAATTGATGTTCCTTTAATTTATGCAGATTACTATTATTTAGAGGCCTTAAAAAGATACCAAGATTATCTTAAGAAGAGAGGATAAAAATTGGGCATATTTTTGAATATTTCGTACCTTTGTGGTTTCAATTTAATTCAAAAATAATGTCGTCCAAAAAAATTCAATCAGCCTTAATTTCTGTTTTTTACAAAGATGGTTTAGCACCAATTATTTCGAAATTACATGAAGAGGGAGTCGTGTTATATTCAACCGGTGGAACTCAGCAATTTATCGAAGAAATGGGCATTCCAGTAATTCCTGTAGAGGACTTAACAGGCTATCCCTCGATCTTTGGTGGACGCGTAAAAACCCTGCATCCAAAAGTTTTTGGAGGTATATTATATCGTAGAGATTTGGCGTCTGATGTTGAGGTAGCTAAACAATATGAAATTCCTGCCCTCGATTTAGTGATGGTTGATTTGTATCCATTTGAGGAGACAGTGGCTTCGGGAGCATCAGATGAAGATATTATTGAAAAAATTGATATTGGGGGTATTTCCTTAATCCGAGGAGCAGCTAAGAATTTTAATGATGTATTAATTGTATCTTCTCGTTCGCAGTACACTGAAGTGTTAGAAATTTTTGCTGCACAAGGGGCAGCTACTACCCTCGAGCAACGTCGTGATTTTGCAGGCAAGGCCTTTGCGGTTTCATCTGGATATGATGCAGCCATTGGAGCCTATTTTGCTGGTAAATCAGCTGATTTGCACACTTTTGATCATTTGCCGGCCCAAACATTGCGTTATGGAGAGAATCCACATCAGTCAGCTACTTTTTATGGCGATTTAGATGCCTTGTTTACGAAGTTAAACGGAAAGGAATTGTCTTATAATAATTTAGTAGATGTAGATGCTTGTTTGGCTTTATTGGATGAATTCAAAGAAACAGCATTTGTGATTATCAAACACACCAATGCTTGTGGAGTAGCTACAGCCTCAACGGTTAAAGAGGCTTATGAAAAGGCTTTGTCGTGTGATCCGGTTTCTGCCTTTGGTGGCGTATTGGCATGTAATGGTGAAGTTGATCAAGCGGCCGCTGAAGTTATCAATTCACTTTTTTGTGAAATTTTGATCGCTCCATCATTTAGTGATGAGGCATTGGAAATCCTTCGTTCGAAGAAAAATAGAATCTTATTACAGCGAAAAAATCAAGCTTTTCCTAAGAATATGTTCAAGACCTTGTTGAATGGGGTCTTGGAGCAGGATAAAGATGCAGTGATGGAGGAAGTGTCCGATTTTAAAACTGTTACAGAAAAAGCGCCGTCGGATCAAGAATTGCGCGCATTGGCTTTTGCCTTAAAGATATGTAAACATACAAAATCAAATACGATTGTGTTGGCTAAAGAGGGTCAGTTGTTGGCCTCTGGGGTGGGTCAAACCTCTCGCGTCGATGCCTTAAAACAAGCCATTGAAAAAGCAGCTGAATTTGGGTTTGATTTACATGGTTCGGTGATGGCTTCAGATGCCTTTTTTCCTTTCCCAGATTGTGTGGAGATCGCAGGAAAAGCTGGAATAACAGCGGTAACCCAGCCAGGCGGATCCATTAAGGACCAAGATTCAATCAACTATTGTAATGAAAATGGAATTGCGATGGTAATGACTGGAATTCGTCACTTTAAGCACTAAAAAATTTATAGTTTTTTATTTAGAAAAATCTTCATTTTTCAGGGAAAAATGTGTATTTTTAATTTTGTAAATTAAATCAATAAAACACAAGGCTTTACGCCTTGTACAGAATCAGATAAATCAGAATTATGTCAGAAATTCAAGATTCGGCTGCAGAAAATAGAGCTAATTATGGTGCGGATAATATCCAGGTCCTAGAAGGTTTAGAGGCGGTTCGTAAGCGACCTTCCATGTACATTGGTGATACCGGAATTAAAGGTTTACACCATTTGATATGGGAAGTAGTAGATAACTCAATTGATGAGGCACTTGCAGGTCATTGTGATAAGATCAAGGTTACGATCAATACCGATAATTCGATTTTAGTTGAAGATAATGGTAGAGGTATTCCAACAGGAATGCATACTAAGGAAAAGCGTTCTGCCCTAGAGGTTGTAATGACCGTTTTGCACGCCGGTGGTAAGTTTGACAAAGACACCTACAAGGTGTCTGGTGGTTTGCACGGTGTGGGGGTGTCTTGTGTGAATGCCTTGTCTACTGATTTAAAAGTTACCGTTCATCGTGAAGGAAAGATCTTTCAGCAGGAATATAAAATTGGTGTGCCTCAATATCCCGTAAAAGAGGTTGGCGAGACAGACCGAACAGGTACATCCGTTTTGTTCAAGCCGGATGATACAATTTTTACGGTCACAGAATATAAATATGAAACGGTGGCTGCTCGTTTAAGAGAATTATCCTTCTTGAATGCGGGTATTCGTGTTGAGCTGACAGATTTACGTGAATTGGATGAAAATGGAGTTGCGCAAACTGAGGAGTTTTATTCCGAAGGTGGTTTGCGTGAATTTGTAACCTATTTGGATGCGACACGTGAGGCATTAATTGCTGAGCCGATTTACATGGAGGGTGATAAGAATGGTGTTCCTGTTCAAGTTGCTATGATGTACAATACGTCTTATTCTGAAAATGTTGTTTCATATGTGAACAACATCAATACCATTGAAGGTGGAACGCACGTGGCTGGATTTAGAGGAGCTTTGACGCGTACCTTAAAAAACTATGCAGATAAATCGGGTGCTTTAGATAAATTAAAAATTGATATTGCTGGAGATGACTTCCGTGAAGGATTAACTGCCGTAATTTCAGTTAAAGTGGCTGAACCTCAATTTGAGGGTCAAACAAAAACCAAATTAGGTAATGGTGAGGTGTCTGGAGCTGTTTCAGCGGCTATGTCAGATATGTTAGAGTCCTGGTTGGAGGAGCATCCGAAAGAGGCACGTCAAATTGTTGCTAAAGTGATTTTAGCAGCACAGGCTCGTCACGCCGCAAGAAAGGCACGTGAAATGGTGCAACGTAAAACGGTTTTAGGTTCAAACTCTTTGCCAGGTAAATTGGCCGACTGTTCGGACTCTGATCCAAACGTTTGTGAGTTATACCTTGTCGAGGGAGATTCTGCTGGAGGAACAGCTAAACAAGGTAGAAATAGAGCATTTCAAGCCATTTTGCCATTACGTGGTAAGATTTTGAACGTTGAAAAAGCACAGGAATATCGTATATATGAAAATGAAGAGATCAAAAATATGATCACAGCCCTTGGGGTTTCATTCGGAAAAGACGGTGATGAGCGTGCGTTAAATATTGAAAAGCTACGTTATCACAAAGTGATCATCATGACCGATGCCGACGTGGATGGTAGCCACATTCGTACCTTGATTTTGACATTCTTCTTCCGTTACATGCGTGAATTAGTCGATAATGGATATATCTACATCGCTCAACCTCCTTTGTATCAGGTAAAGAAGGGTCAACAAGTACGTTATGTATGGGATGAGCAGCAAAGAGATGAGGCTATTCGTGAATTAGCTGCTGGAGGAAAAGAAGAAAGTGTGGGTGTTCAGCGTTATAAGGGTCTTGGTGAGATGAACGCGGAGCAATTATGGGAGACAACCATGGATCCAGAGACGAGAACGCTTAAGCAAGTGACGATTGAATCTGCTATTGAAGCGGATTTGTTATTCTCGATGTTGATGGGTGATGAAGTAGCTCCTCGTAGAGAGTTTATTGAGAAGAATGCAAAATATGCAAAAGTGGATGTGTAATGGAATTTGATTTTAAATCGTACCATGTTCGAGCAATTAATGC
>JBEGQV010000072.1:0-4552 GCA_041180785.1 Bacteroidota bacterium
AAACCGCCTTTTTGATTGTAGGCGATGCCCGTTGCAGTACTCGTTGAACCAATATTGTTGCTAGAAACTTTTCCAGATTTTAAAATACTAAGTTTACTGTCTTTCGAACAAGATGCAGTAATTACAATACTTGCTAAAACAATGAAGCCAAATTTTATCTTCTCAATCATTCGTTTTTCTATTTCTACAGAATTTTAAAAACAAAGGTATATAATTCAATTGATTGCTCAAAACTAAGCAGCTATATCTGCTAAAATAGTTTTCAATTCCTTAATTGTGAATATTTTATCCACTTGTAAAATTAAATTTCCACCTTTTTCTCTCAATTGGCATTGCCCTTTCTTGGCATTGACAAATTGTATCACCTTCACTACAAGCTGACTATTTTGAGCTTCACTATTAACGAAATACAATTTTAAATTATTGTTTTTCAGTAATATTTTTTCAATTCCTAGCTGTTGCGCAGTCCATCTACATTTGACTAATTCGATCATATCTTCCACTTCTTGTGGTAATTTGCCAAATCGATCTTCTAATTCTTTGATAAATTCTTGAAGTTTTTCTTCTTCTTCGATTTCATCTAATTGGGTATAAATAGCCAATCTTTCCGAAATGCTGGTTACATAATTATCTGGAATTAATACTCTTAAATCGGTCTCAATACTGCAATCAATTTTCAGGCTTTCTGCGATTTCTTTCAAATCCGCTTCAAATAGGGCCTTAAATTCGTGTTCTTTTAATTCTTGCACGGCTTCATCCAAGATTTTATGATACATGTCGTATCCTAAATCATTGATGAATCCACTTTGCTCAGCGCCTAACAAATTGCCAGCACCCCGTATGTCCAAATCACGCATCGCTACTTTGATGCCATCCCCTAAATCAGAAAATTCTTCCAGGGCACTTAGTCGTTTTCGTGCATCAGAGGTCAGGGTTGAAAGCGAAGGAACCGCTAAAAAACAATATGCTTTTTTATTACTTCTACCTACTCTGCCTCGCATTTGATGCAAATCGGATAAGCCAAAATGGTTGGCGTTGATGATGTAAATGGTGTTTGCATTCGGAATATCTAATCCGGATTCAATGATGTTAGTGGCCACTAACACATCAAAATTTCCTTCGATGAAGTTCATCATGATTTTCTCCAGCTTATCGCCTTCCATTTGTCCGTGTGCCACGGCTACTTTTGCATCTGGCACCAATTTCAGAATGCGATTAGCGGTACTGTCCAAATCATTGATGCGGTTGTGCACGACAAACACTTGTCCACCTCTCGACAATTCGTTCCGAACCCCATCTCGCAAAATTTCATCACTTAATACAACTAATTTAGTGTCCACTGGTTGTCGATTCGGTGGAGGCGTTGCAATGACTGATAAATCTCTTGCACCCATCAGGGAAAAATGCAAGGTTCTTGGAATGGGCGTTGCCGTCAAGGTTAATACATCCACATCTACTCGCATCTCTTTGAGTTTATCTTTCACCTTGACACCGAACTTTTGCTCTTCATCAATGATCATGAGTCCAAGGTTTTTGAAGGTCACATCCTTATTGACCAATCGATGCGTACCAATCAAAATATCGGTTTCACCTGATGCCACGCGTTCCAACGTGGCTTTTATTTCTTTAGAAGATCTAAAACGGTTTACATATTCAACTTTACAAGGAAACGCAGCCAATCGGTCATGAAATGTTCTGAAATGCTGCATGGCCAACACCGTAGTAGGCACTAAAATAGCAACCTGTTTGGAGTCGGCAACGGCTTTAAAGGCCGCACGGATAGCCACCTCTGTTTTTCCAAATCCCACATCTCCACAGACTAATCGGTCCATTGGATGTGGTTTTTCCATGTCTGCTTTTACCTCTGCGGTTGCTTTTGCTTGGTCGGGGGTGTCTTCATATAAAAAGGAGGACTCCAGTTCCGCTTGTAAATACGTGTCTGGAGAAAAAGCAAAGCCTGGAGCCGCTTTTCGTTTGGCATATAAGGAAATTAATTCTTTGGCAATGTCCTTTACCTGTTTCTTTACCCGCGATTTTTTGTTTTCCCATTCTGGAGAACCCAATTTCGACATCGTTGGTGCGGAGCCATCCTTGCCAGAATATTTGGAAACTTTGTGTAAGGAGTGAATGGAAACGGATAATAAATCATCATCCCGATAGATCAGTCGCAATACTTCCTGTTCACCATTTGGTGTTTGCACGAGTGTTAAACCGGCAAATCGACCAATTCCATAATCTACGTGTGTCACATAATCGCCCACTTGTAAATTTCGAAGCTTCGAAATTTACAAGTGGGCGATTATGTGACACACGTAGATTATGGAATTGGTCGATTTGCCGGTTTAACACTCGTGCAAACACCAAATGGTGAACAGGAAGTATTGCGACTGATCTATCGGGATGATGATTTATTATCCGTTTCCATTCACTCCTTACACAAAGTTTCCAAATATTCTGGCAAGGATGGCTCCGCACCAACGATGTCGAAATTGGGTTCTCCAGAATGGGAAAACAAAAAATCGCGGGTAAAGAAACAGGTAAAGGACATTGCCAAAGAATTAATTTCCTTATATGCCAAACGAAAAGCGGCTCCAGGCTTTGCTTTTTCTCCAGACACGTATTTACAAGCGGAACTGGAGTCCTCCTTTTTATATGAAGACACCCCCGACCAAGCAAAAGCAACCGCAGAGGTAAAAGCAGACATGGAAAAACCACATCCAATGGACCGATTAGTCTGTGGAGATGTGGGATTTGGAAAAACAGAGGTGGCTATCCGTGCGGCCTTTAAAGCCGTTGCCGACTCCAAACAGGTTGCTATTTTAGTGCCTACTACGGTGTTGGCCATGCAGCATTTCAGAACATTTCATGACCGATTGGCTGCGTTTCCTTGTAAAGTTGAATATGTAAACCGTTTTAGATCTTCTAAAGAAATAAAAGCCACGTTGGAACGCGTGGCATCAGGTGAAACCGATATTTTGATTGGTACGCATCGATTGGTCAATAAGGATGTGACCTTCAAAAACCTTGGACTCATGATCATTGATGAAGAGCAAAAGTTCGGTGTCAAGGTGAAAGATAAACTCAAAGAGATGCGAGTAGATGTGGATGTATTAACCTTGACGGCAACGCCCATTCCAAGAACCTTGCATTTTTCCCTGATGGGTGCAAGAGATTTATCAGTCATTGCAACGCCTCCACCGAATCGACAACCAGTGGACACTAAATTAGTTGTATTAAGTGATGAAATTTTGCGAGATGGGGTTCGGAACGAATTGTCGAGAGGTGGACAAGTGTTTGTCGTGCACAACCGCATCAATGATTTGGACAGTACCGCTAATCGCATTCTGAAATTGGTGCCAGATGCAAAAGTAGCCGTGGCACACGGACAAATGGAAGGCGATAAGCTGGAGAAAATCATGATGAACTTCATCGAAGGAAATTTTGATGTGTTAGTGGCCACTAACATCATTGAATCCGGATTAGATATTCCGAATGCAAACACCATTTACATCATCAACGCCAACCATTTTGGCTTATCCGATTTGCATCAAATGCGAGGCAGAGTAGGTAGAAGTAATAAAAAAGCATATTGTTTTTTAGCGGTTCCTTCGCTTTCAACCCTGACCTCTGATGCACGAAAACGACTAAGTGCCCTGGAAGAATTTTCTGATTTAGGGGATGGCATCAAAGTAGCGATGCGTGATTTGGACATACGGGGTGCTGGCAATTTGTTAGGCGCTGAGCAAAGTGGATTCATCAATGATTTAGGATACGACATGTATCATAAAATCTTGGATGAAGCCGTGCAAGAATTAAAAGAACACGAATTTAAGGCCCTATTTGAAGCGGATTTGAAAGAAATCGCAGAAAGCCTGAAAATTGATTGCAGTATTGAGACCGATTTAAGAGTATTAATTCCAGATAATTATGTAACCAGCATTTCGGAAAGATTGGCTATTTATACCCAATTAGATGAAATCGAAGAAGAAGAAAAACTTCAAGAATTTATCAAAGAATTAGAAGATCGATTTGGCAAATTACCACAAGAAGTGGAAGATATGATCGAATTAGTCAAATGTAGATGGACTGCGCAACAGCTAGGAATTGAAAAAATATTACTGAAAAACAATAATTTAAAATTGTATTTCGTTAATAGTGAAGCTCAAAATAGTCAGCTTGTAGTGAAGGTGATACAATTTGTCAATGCCAAGAAAGGGCAATGCCAATTGAGAGAAAAAGGTGGAAATTTAATTTTACAAGTGGATAAAATATTCACAATTAAGGAATTGAAAACTATTTTAGCAGATATAGCTGCTTAGTTTTGAGCAATCAATTGAATTATATACCTTTGTTTTTAAAATTCTGTAGAAATAGAAAAACGAATGATTGAGAAGATAAAATTTGGCTTCATTGTTTTAGCAAGTATTGTAATTACTGCATCTTGTTCGAAAGACAGTAAACTTAGTATTTTAAAATCTGGAAAAGTTTCTAGCAACAATATTGGTTCAACGAGTACTGCAACGGGCATCGCCTACAATCAAAAAGGCGGTTT
>JBEGQV010000073.1:0-7219 GCA_041180785.1 Bacteroidota bacterium
GGTTCCGTTAATACGAACGTACTAATTCCTGCGATCACAAATAATAAGAATGCATAGACAGAATTCTTAATTCCTTTTCTTTTACTCTTTTCGGATGTTTCCTCAACTACAAATTCCGATGAATGAATGGTTGAAGATTCAGGATCTTGAATAAGTTCTGGCTCAACCATTACAGGTTTACTTAGCGCAGGAAGATTCAATTGAACCGCAGAAAGTCCAAACATTTCTGCATCAAAATTTGATGAAGTATTTGGTGAAAATTGTATCTTTTGTTCACTGTTTAGTTTAAAAGTTCCAATAATTCCCATGGCGAACTCCTGATTTCCAGAAATTTTAGCTTTTAAATCTGTTGCAAATTGAGCAAGTACTTGATTAGCTTTTTTTGTAGGAATATGTAGGTGATTGGCCAATTCATTGCTTAAAAAGCCATCATCGTGAATTAATTTCTCGTTAAATGCGACCCAACGTTTTTTAGGCAAAATCTCTTGGGTAGATTGCTGGACCTTAAAAGGTTGTGTATTGATTACAAATCCACCAAAATTAGGAATAATGATACAATCATGTTCATATAATAAGTTTTCAATAAATGAAATAAATTCTTTTTCCTGCATCATTTTTAAAACGAATAAGCTACACCTACGGTGTAATTTATGCCTTGTACTTTATAATTTAAATAACGTTGGTATTGGTTACCAAGAATATTATTGATACTAACCACCGCATTGAATTTTTTGGTAATTAAATAATTTACTTTCAAATTTAAATCAATGATATCATCTAATTTAATTGATTTATTTGACACTGGATTAAACCCATACAATCCATTCATGTAATAAATATCAGGTGAGATAATTATTCGATCTCTGAACGTAATTGAATTGATAAATGAAACATTGAATAAAGGTTTTGAATAAGCTCTTTCTAATGTGCCTAAATTATCATATTGGTTGTAATCAAATTTTAATACAGATAAAAAACGTTCATTTAATTGGTAATTAAATTGACCCGATACATTAAAATTTTGAACCTTTTTAATATCGCCTGCATACACCATTTTATATTTGGAGGTATCAGCTGCCGTAGGTACAAAGAATCCTAAATGAGCAAATTCGGAATAGGAGATCTTAACTTCATAATCAAAACTTTTCTCATTGCTGCCTTTTATTCCACCAAAAATGTTGGTTGTTTCCTGCGTATTTCTTAACTCTAAATTTTTATCCAACCATGGATTTTGATTTAAATTTTGTAAAAAAGAATAAAAGTGGGTATCTCCTCCCAGGCCGGCATAGACATGTAAAAAGTCGATTGGTTTTATATCCACTTTAACCACCGGATACCACTGAGTTGTATTCTCTCCTCTTAATTGATCTTTTTCATTTACAATGTTTAATCCTGCATGAATTGATACATTGTTCGTTTTGTATAAAAATGAGGGTTTTACTTTGTAAAGTTGTCTTCTATTATTTGTTCCAGTTGTATATTCAGAAAGAATCATAGATCCATCTATATAGGCAGATAAATCATCATTCAAATGCATAATACCATGAAATTTAGAATCCCAAATCCACTCCTTATCTAATTTAGAACTTGCAGTAAAATTTAAACTTGAAGAAGCGTCATAGTCAAACTTGGCATCTAACTTAGCATTTGAAATGGAGCCAGAATAGTAGAATTTATCGTAATTGATTTCTAAATAATTATTTGGATAATTGATCGGATCCAACATTCTCCCATAAAAATTCGAAACAGAATTATTGTAATCAATTTGTCCATTCAACAAATACTTACTTGTAAAGGTTTTGCTGTAAACTTTTACTTCATTTTCACTTCTACCTGAATAAATAGAATTTGTAGGTCCGCGTCTGTTTGCGTCATGTTTTACATAAATGCCTCTGAATTGATTGGTATCTGGTGTAAATCCTAAATGCGCATTAAATAAGGAGTGTCCATAATTACCTGCTCCTATTTTAATGATATTTTTAAATTTTTGACCAAAGGCAGAAATTAATTCATCTCCCGTTCTCGGATTTAAGATTGGACTACTGATTGCAGGGAATTTAGGATCATCTAATTTTCTTTCCGTAAAATCATATTTCATTTTACGGCCCTTCTTTTTATTATCAATTTCTTGCAAAGGGTCAAATGATCTAGTTACCTGTGGTTGTAATTCAATTTTACGTTCCTTATCGATGATAATATCTTCATTTTGAATTGATCCCTCCTTTTTAGTTTGCTGGGCATGGGAGAAAAAAGGTTGACCCAGTCCAACCAGAACTACTGTTAAAACGGTATATTTTAAATAATTCATGTTCATCTTAATTCTTATTTGGCAGGAAGTGTAGATAATTTTGATTTGGCTAATTCAACAACTTCTGTATCTGCAGAATTATCAATTATGGATTTTAGGGTGGCTTTTGCTTGCGGTATATTTTTTAGTGCCACAAAATTATCTGACAATAAGATGTAGGCTTTACCAACAATGTTTTCTGAAGCTTCAGCATATGCATTTCGGAATTTATCCAAGATCAAATCACTTGATTCTTTATATTTTTGCTGATTAAATAATATTTGAGCAATTTTTAACTGATTTGCTGCTGCTAGGTCACCTTTGTCAAACAACAATGATTTGGTTAACCATTTAACTTCTTCATCCGTCTTTTCAGCTGATAATTCAATAAATTGTTTACATAATTTAAATTTATCTTCATTTGATACGGAAGGATTACTCAAAATTGTTTCAGCTACTACAGATGCTGAATCAATTGATTGCATGGAAATGTAATTATTGAAAATTCCATAATCCGCTGCAATTTGTTCCTTCGCTTCAATATTTCGAGATTTTAATTTTTGGTAAAATCCATTGGATGCAGCAAAATTTTTGTTTGAAGATTCAATTTCCGCACTTCGCTGAATGGCTTTATTAACTTGTGGATGAACATTTTGTTCAATCATTTTACCATAATAGGTTAAGGCATTTGCCTTATCTCCAATTCGGTAAGCTGCATCCGCAATTAAAAATGTTGCTTCCGTTACGTGTTCATTTTCAGGGTGTTTTTCAATAAAGCTCTTTAAAGGTGCAAGTGCTTTATCGTATTTTTCACCTAAGTAAATACTCTTTGCCGCATTAAATGCCATTTCAATGTTTTCTTCATTTTCAGGACTATTTTTTTGAAAGGCACTTAATAAGTCTCCAAATTCTTCTGGTCTACCTACTTCGTTTAATTCTTCTTGAAGTCCGAGCAAGGCCTCTTTTGCATTTTTATCCGTTGAAAAATCAGCTATAATTTTTTTGTAATCTGTAATGGCTTGTTCATGTTGATTTAAGTTGCCATAACTTTGGGCTCTTTTTAACAAGGCAGATGATAAATAAGGACTATCTGCTTTGTTCTGAATTAAATCCGTAAAACCAGCAATAGCATCTTTATACTTATTGTTATTGAACGAAATTAAATTATCCTGATAAATAGCGTCATCCAAATATTTTGAAGTTGGATATTCTAAACGAATTTTTCTAAAAGCTTGTTTGGCCTCTGTTTCTTTATTTAAATAACTTAAAGTCACACCTCGCTGATAAATCGCATAATCCTTATCGGTTTTAATTTGATCAATTGCCTTGGTATAATAATTTAATGCTTCTTCATAATTTTTAGCCACTAAATATGTGTCAGCCAATCGCAATAAAATGTTCGGATTACTTTTTGCATTTGGAGAAGCCAACATTTTATCGGCATAGGTTCTAAATAAAACATTAGCCTTTGTAAAGTCTTTGGTGTTAAAATAGGCGTATGCAAGTCCCAAACGAACTTTTTGTTGAAAATCACTAGAATTTTCAACTTCAGGAACACTCACTAATAAAGGACTGTAAATTTGAATTGCTTCCTGGAATTTTTTTAGTTGGGATAATGCTTCTGCCTTTCCAAAAATAGCTTGGGCTTTGATATTTTGACTCTCTTGAATTTCGATGGCATTGTCAAACAATTCAATAGATTCCTCAAATTTGTTACTATTATAGGCCGATACTGCCAAATTATAACTCAAGGTTTGGAAGGCAATATTTAACTTCGGACTTCTTTTACTCAAGCCTTTTAAGTAATCTAATGCGGCTTTTAAATTATTGGAATTGATAAACGCATCTGCAACGATTTCATTAGCTTCCTCTTCATATTTACTTCCTGGAAATGCTTTATTGAATTCCTGAATTTGATATATCGTCTCACTGGCTTTTCCTAAATCTAATAAGACCTTTGCATAGTTGAAATAAGCATCTTCTTGAATATTTTTGTTGTAATTCAAGGATTTTGCAACACTAAACGCATCCAAAGTAGCTTCCAAATTACCAGCTTTCAATTGTGACAATCCCAAGGCAAGGGCTGCATATTGTGAAAGTGTATCTTTATTGGCAATCAAGGGCTTTAATTGATCAGATGCCTTTGCAAATTGATTGGTTTTATATAATGAAAAACCAAATCGATACTTAACAGCATTGTTAAATGCTGTTGGATTGCTTTTTTGTGCCAATTCAAAATTCGGGACTGCCTTGTCAAAATAACCTAATTTAAATTGAACCTCTGCCACTAAAAGAGATAATTCATTTAATTTATAGGCAGTTGATTTTTGCCGCAAAATAGGCTCTGCATAATTAAGCAACTCATTGAATTTACCTTGATGGAAATAACACATGGATACCCAATTCGGTATTTCAGCGCGATATTTTGAACTATTTTCAGCTTTTTTGAAATCATTTACTGCATCTGCGTATCGTTTTTCTTGAAAATTCAATACAGCTGCGTAATAGGCGGCTGAAAAAGCAAATTCCTCTTCATTGCTGATTTTAATTTCATCAAATAATTGTAAGGCATTTTGCAAGGATTTTGTCTCATAATATGAGATGGCCAATTTATATTTAGCCTCTAAATTCGTTTCTGAAGCCCTACTTAGGTATTTGATGGCTTTCGCATAGTCGGCATTGTCGTAAAAATAACTACCAATTCCACGCAATAATTTAATGGATTGTGGGTGTTCCGGATGATTGGCCACAAAACGCTCAGCAAGAATTTCCGACTCTGGCTGCGTCATGTAGATCGTGCACATCGTAATGTAATATTCCGCTAATACCTTCTGACCAACCTGCTCCCCATTAATGGGTTCTAAGGTTTGTAAATATTGGATAAACTCTTCCTTGGCCGCCACGTAATTCTTTGCATCATAATACTCTTTTGCTTGACGAAAATGCAATGTATAATCCTTAAGACTTAACGTTTGTTGGCAATACCCTGAGTGTGATGTGATTATAAGAGAACTTGTGATTATCGCACAAGAAAGTAAAATTTTTTTCTTCATTAGAGAAATGATTATTGCAGTCACAATTACTACAATAATACGAAATTTTCTCCAATTTATTTTATACTTTTATGGACAAATTTATTCAGATGAACATAAAATATTTAGGAATTTTTTTAGGAATTTTTGCCAGTACATTTTCCTTCGCTCAAGCTATTTCTCACCAATTGGCAATGCCAGCACCTCAAACGCATTATTTTGATGTGACCACAACGGTAGATCTCTCTAAATTAAAAACCAATAAGGGTTATGTTGATTTTAAAATGGCTGCTTGGACGCCTGGTTCTTATCTAATTAGGGAATATGCCAAAAATGTAGAGCAGGTAAAAGCCTCGCTTAATTCAGAGACAGTTTCGATCAAAAAAACGAAAAAGAACACCTGGAGGGTTTTTATTCCAACCACATTAAAAGCAGGTAAATTAGCTGTTAATTATCAGGTTTATGCCTATGAGATGTCGGTAAGAACCTCTTTTTTAGACGATTCGCATGGCTACATCAATCCGGCAAGTGTCTTTATGTATACAGATGAATTTGCAAATGCTTCCATCGGTCTTAAAATTATCCCACACGCTAGTTTTTCAAAAGTTTCTACGGCTATAGCTTCAACAGATCAGAAATTTACCTATGTAGCAAAAAACTTAGATGAATTCATCGACTCCCCTATTGAAATTGGTAATCACCAAGTATTCTCCTTTAAGGTGAAAGGGATTCCACATCAAATTGCTTTTTATGGTCCGGCTAAAGTAGATACGACTAAGTTTTTAAAAGATGTAGAAAAGATGTGTTTGACGGCTATGCAGGTGGTGGGTGATCATCCATGTGACCATTATTTATTCATTATCCATAATTTAAATCGCGGAGGCGGTGGATTAGAGCATTTGTATTCTACAACTTGTCAGGTTTCTCGCGCTGCCTATGAAAATGAAAATGGCTACAACGGCATCATGAATCTATTGGCCCATGAATATTTTCACTTGTGGAATGTGAAACGTATTCGTCCGATGGCGCTTGGTCCGTTTGATTATGAAAATGAAAATTACACCCATAATCTGTGGTTTTCAGAAGGAATTACCTCCTATTATGCAGATTTATTGTCGTTACGAGCAGGTTTTGTTTCGAAATCAGCTTACTTAAAAGGATTGGCTGATGAAATTTCTGCTGTAGAAAATACACCTGGAAATAAAATTGATCCAGTGGCGGATGCCAGCTGGGATGCGTGGATCAAATATTACCGCCCAAATGAAAATTCTCGAAATTCCTCTATCTCTTATTATGATAAAGGATCTGTGTTGGGTGGTGTGCTGAATCTTTGGATCATTCATCATTCAAATGGTAAAAAATCTTTAGATGATGTGTATAAATTATTGTATGAAACCTATTATAAAAAATTAGGTAGAGGATTTACTGATTCTGAATTAGAAAATGCCTTTTCAACAGTGGCGGGTACTTCTGCAAAAGAGTTATTTGCAACTTTAATTTATGATGTTAAGACACCTGCATATGCAGAATTGTTTGAAAAAGTGGGCTATCAGTGGCTAGACGGAAATGCTACCAAGGAAATTCCATTTATAGGTTGTTCGATAGCCAACAATCGAATTACTTCAGTTTACAGAGGTGGTCCCGCCTACCAATTTGGACTAAATGTTGGAGATGAAGTATTGAAGGTAAATAATGAGAATTTTGAAGGAATGGAAAAACTACTTGCTTCGAAAAAAATTGGCGATTCCATTTTATTCACCATTAAACGAGATGGTTTGGAAAAAAATTACCTGGTTCCTGTGGCCAAAAGTCCAATGGCTCAATTTGAAATCAAACCACTTGCCAATCCTTCCATTGGGCAAAAAGAGTTGGAGAAAAAATGGTTGGATTAGGAGTTATG
>JBEGQV010000074.1:0-6041 GCA_041180785.1 Bacteroidota bacterium
TCAGTTCTGTCATTGGAATCGGCGGCATGGCTGGCTCTGGTGGTGGTATTGTCTTTCCAATGATTGTGGGTGCCCTGCTCGACCACTACAAGGTCTTAGGAAATATTAATGACGGCTACAATATCATCTTCCTCCTATGCGGAAGTGCTTATGTATTAGCTTGGGTAATTATTTATACGCTAGTTCCGAAGCTGGAAGAAGCGAAGCTCTAAGGTTTAAGGTAAAAGGTAAAAGGGATGAGGGATGAGGTTTGAGGGATGAGGTATATGGTGTAAGGTAGATAGTTATACCTCATCCCTTATCCCTCATACCTTTTACCTCATACCTTTTTCGCTTCCTCCCAAAACACATCCATCTCGGCCAAGGTCATATCGCTGAGGGATTTTCCCATTTCTTTTGCTCGGGCTTCTAGGTGATTGAAGCGCTTAATGAATTTTCGATTGGTGCGCTCCAAAGCCGTTTCAGGATTGATATCTATGAATCGAGCAAAATTGACTAAACTAAAAATCAAGTCGCCCAATTCGCCCTCTGCTTTTTGCTTGACTTCTGCTGTTAATTCTTTGCCTGTAAATTCAGCCTTAAACTCGGCTAATTCTTCTTCTACTTTTCCCCAAACTTGGTCTTTTTCTTCCCAGTCAAATCCGGCGCCACGGGCCTTTTCTTGGATGCGCATCGACTTCACCAAAGCGGGTAACGATTTGGGTACTCCGGCCAAGACCGACTTATTCCCTTCTTTTAATTTAATGGCTTCCCAATTCTGCTTTACCTCCTCTTCTGTCTCTGCTTTTACATCTCCATAAATGTGTGGGTGCCGACCAATCAATTTCTCACACTGTGCATGCAACACCTCTGCGACATCAAACGCCCCGGTCTCCGAACCAATTTTTGAATAAAAGACCAAATGCAAAAACAAATCGCCAATCTCCTTCTTGATCTCATGCATATCCCCCTCTAAAATCGCATCTGATAACTCATAGGTCTCCTCAATGGTCAAATGACGCAAAGATTCCATGGTTTGTTTTTTATCCCAGGGACACTTCTCCCGAAGGTCGTCCATGATGGCTAGAAGCCGGTTGAAAGAATCCATTTGTAAAAGTTATGTGTTATGAGTTATGGGTTATGAGTTATGGGTTATGAGTTATAGGTTATGAGTTATGGGTTATAGGTTATGAGTTATAGGTTATGAGGTATGGGGTTTGGGGTATGGGGTATGAAATTAGATTTTAATATTTAGAATACACAAGTTACAATTATCAACACAAAACTCATAACCTATAACTCATAACCTATAACCCATAACTCATAACCTATAACTCATAACATCCCAAACACCCTAACCCAGTCCACTTCCATTTTTGCAGGAAAAATAGTGGGGTCAACGCCCTTCTGACCACCCCAGTCACCTCCTACAGCAAGGTTTAAAATCAGGTGTTCGGGTTTGCTGAATGGCCATTCTTGCCAAGATTTACCTGAATTGCTAAATTGAAAATACAACAAGCCATCTACATACATTTGAATGTAATCGGGCGTCCAATCTAGGCGATACACGTGAAATGCACTTGCAAAATCGCGGATGGAAATGGTATTTCCTTTTTGCGTTCCAATTCCGTGATTGAAAGATTTCGTATGCACTGTGCCATGGATGACCCCAGGATTAAACCCAACGTGCTCCATGATATCAATTTCTCCTTGATCCGGCCAAAAATTAGTCCCAAAGGAATTCTGACTCGCCAACATCCAGATCGCTGGCCAGGTTCCTCTTCCTTGTGGTAATTTTGCACGAACTTCCACCCGACCATAGGTGAAATCGAATTTTCCTTTCGTCACAATGCGGCCGGAAGTATATTCGCTTTTTTCAAAGGGTTCACGATGTGCCTCAATGGACAATATCCCTTTTTCCACGCGCACATTCTTCAAATTTGCCTTCGTATAATGCTGCAATTCATGGTTCCCCCAGCCATGTCCCCCTGTGTTATACGACCACTTCGTACTATCCACCAAACCATCTTGATCAAACTCATCCGACCAAATCGGTTGTTTCGAGAATGTAAATTCCTTTTTTTGAGCATGAGTTACTCCGCCCACAAAAAGTCCCAAAACAATTAAAAAAATGCGTTTATGTTCGTTCATAGTCATTAGATTAAACAAATCCTTGTCCCAGATTTACCTCCCACTTCCCCCTCCTTCAGTAGGAGGGGGTGTCACGAAGTGACGGGGGCAGTTTAATATAATTTTCTTACATTTGTCCTCATGGGAAAAACAAAGATACTAATTTACGATTCCATCGCAAATGGGCATCACCTAGACTACTTGTTCTATGTGATGCAACAAGCTAGCTTGCGAAAAAACATCGAATTGGTATTGGTTTGTTCAACAAAAATTGACAAAAATCTAAACGATTTTTCCTTTCCTGTCGGAAAATTTCCCACTATTCAGTTTGATTACTTAAGCGAAGAACAGCTCCAAGCGTTTCACCAGAAACCCATCTTTTTACGCAGTATCGCCGAATGGAATTATGCCGTTCAACTGGCAGAAAAACACGAGGCACAGCAGATATTATTTCCCTATTTTGATTATTTCCAATTGGGGGCATTAGTAGGCAAAACACCACAGGCAAAGGTTTCAGGCATTTTGTTTAGGGGGAATACTGTCAACAAAATGTATGGCAGTGTCAAAAAAACTGCACTAAAATGGGTGCTTCGCAAACCCTTTTTTGACAAATTATTTGTCTTGACAGAGGATATTGTGGAAGATGTCAAAAATTTGACATCCACCGAGCAGGTCGTTTACCTTCCTGACCCCGTCTATCAATTTCCCTCGGATGAAGTGTCAAAAAAAGCGTTTGTCAAAAATTTGTCAATTGAATCCTCAAAAACCGTTTTTTTAAATTTTGGCTACCTGGATTCCCGAAAAGGAATCGTCGAATTTTTAGAGGCTTGTCAATTGCTGGATTCATCCATCAAGCAAAAGATTCACCTAGTATTAGCGGGTAAGATGGAGGCATCCCTTCAACCGAAAGTCGAAAAATTGCTAGCCAATCTGCCTGAAATTTCCTGTTCGAAATTGTTTTCCTATCACTTGCCGCAAGAAGCACAACATTTATTTGAACTGACCGACTGGACGCTCGTGTTATATCCCAAGTTCTTAGGCTCCTCATCTGTCCTCATCCGAAGTGCCATGGCAAACAAACCTGTTTTGGGCGGAAACATCGGAACCATTGGCGCCCAAATGAGAAGAAATACCCTGGGCATTTCCATTGACCCAGAAAATAGAAAAGAAATTGCCAATGCCCTAACCGAAATTTTAACTCAAAACATTCAACCCCAAGCCAAAGGACTCAAAGAATTCTCTGAAATCCATTCCATCAACAATTTTGGCAATATTTTATTTGAAAACATGTAAATACCTACAGCTCAAAGTACTTAATTTCCCCCTTAAGGTCTTTCAATAGTTTTTTAGTCCGCTCCGGACGCGCATCTGTGATGAATACTTGTCCGAAATGATCCTCGGCCATCATTTGAATCAGGCGCTGAATCCGGCGATCATCGAGTTTATCAAAAATATCATCCAATAATAAAATCGGCTTTTTGTGGGTGTCCGACCATAGCAAATCAAACTGCGCCAGTTTCAAGGCCACCACGAAGCTCTTTTGCTGTCCTTGTGACCCAAATTTTTTCAAGGGATAGCCATCAATTTCAAACACAAAATCGTCTTTGTGAATCCCAATACCCGTACGCTGTGCGGCCAAATCCGCAGACACATTGGCTTTCAGCGCCTCCGCCAATTTACCGGCTTCAAAATTGCTCTCTAATTGAATATTTACCTGTTCTCTTCCTTCCGACAAATTATCATAATGCTTCTGAAAGGCAGGAATATAGGCTTTTAAAAATTCTTTTCGAAAGGCAGAAAGTTCCTCCCCCACTTCCGCTAATATCTTGTCGTAAGTCTCCAAGTGCAGCGTATCTACCTGATTCCGCTCGGCAAATGCCTTCAATAAAGTGTTTCTTTGCTGAAGCACCCGATTATATTTCAACAATTTTTCCAAAAATCCTCGATCTTTTTGCGACATCATCGCATCAAAAAATCGCCTACGCTCTTCACTCCCTTCCCGAATCAAATCGGTATCATAAGGATCCATCATCACCACCGGATAATTGCCAATGTGGTCTGCCAGACGTGGATACGCCTTTTGTTCGCGAAATACCTGCTTTTTTTGGCCCTTTTGGTAGGCACAGGTGATCTGCGTTTCGAGCTCACTAACGATATATTTTCCTTGAATATTGAAAAAATCCTGTCCATGCAGCACACAAAGCTGGTCCGACATGTTTCGAACACTTTTGGTCATCGATAAAAAATAGATCGCATCCAATAAATTTGTTTTGCCCTTGCCATTTTCTCCCACAATACAATTAATGTTGGGGATGAACTCAAATTGGGCCTCCGCATACGACTTAAACTGTCTAACCTGTAAGTTTTTTAAATACATATGCCTCAAATTTTGGCTTTTATAGCTTTATGTCTTAATTTCGTGTCAAATTTCTTAAATTAAATTGGGTTTAAGAAAATTTTCAACATTCATTCAAGAAAATGGCAAAGAAAGAATCGCAATCGCTTAAGTATTCTAAAGAGACCTACCGCTATTGGTACGAGTCGATGCAATTACAAAGAAAGTTCGAAGAAAAGTGCGGACAATTGTACGGAATGCAGAAAATCAAGGGCTTTTGTCACTTATATATTGGTCAAGAAGCTTGTTCTTCTGGCTCAAAATCGGCGCTTCGAGAGGGAGATAAATACATCACCGCCTACCGCGATCACGGAATTCCATTAGCATTGGGAACGTCCCCAAATGCCATCATGGCTGAATTATACGGCAAAATCACCGGCGCCTCAAAGGGTAAAGGTGGTTCCATGCACATTTTTGACAAAGAAGTTGGTTTTGTGGGCGGACACGGTATCGTGGGTGCGCAAATTCCTTTAGGTGCGGGTTTAGCTTTTGCAGAAAAATATAACGAAACGGGTAACGTTTCGATTTGTTATTTCGGAGACGGAGCAACGCGTCAAGGGGCCTTGCACGAAACCTTTAACATGGCCATGACCTGGAAATTACCTTGTATTTTCGTCGTTGAAAACAATGGTTACGCCATGGGTACTTCGGTTGCAAGAACATCAAATGTAACTGATTTATATCGCATTGGTGAGGCGTACGACATGCCATCTGAGCCAGTAGATGCCATGAATGTAGAGGCCGTTCACGAGGCGGTTTCGCGTGCTGCTGCACGTGCGAGAGCAGGTGAGGGTCCAACTTTCTTGGAATTCAGAACCTATCGCTACAGAGGACACTCGATGTCGGATCCGCAAAAATACCGTTCAAAAGAAGAGGTTGAGGCCTACAAAGAGCGCGACCCAATCGAGCAGGTAAAGAAAACGATTTTAGAGAACAACATCCTAACACAAGCGGAATTGGATGAAATTGATGCAAACATCAAGGTTCGTGTACAAGAATCTGTGGATTTTGCTGAAAATTCTCCTTTCCCAGATGCTTCCGAAGCCTACAAAGACGTGTATGTGCAGGAAGATTATCCGTTTATGGTGGAGTAAAATTTACCACCCCCTAAACCCCTCCTTCTGAAGGAGGGGGGACATATAGAGGTAAAAATAAAAGCCGCAGAATTTATTCTGTGGCTTTATTGTTTGATAGCATTTCAAACATTCTTGGAAATTTTCTTATCTGCTGCGGATTTTAATCCGCCTAAAGTCTCCCCTCCTTGAGAAGGAGGGGGTCAGGGGGTGGTAAAAGTGTTTTAGGAGGCAGGGGGTGGTCAACCTTTAATTCGCTCATCCAAGGCTAAAACCTCATCCCTTAGCCTCGCTGCCAGTGGGAAATCCAAGTCTCTGGCCGCTTTTTCCATTTCTTTTTGGAGTTGTTCTTTTAATTTGATCAACTGCTCTTTCGACATATACTGCGCTAGTGGATCGGCTGCTTGTAACAATTTCTCGTCTGGTTTACTGTACGTTTTTACGGGCTTGGCCATTTTATCGGC
>JBEGQV010000075.1:0-2675 GCA_041180785.1 Bacteroidota bacterium
GAATGGCTTGGTCGATGATTGCTTTAACTATTTTAAAATCTTCAAATTCAACAGCCATCATTAATCCTGCATGACGAATTTCTTTAATTTTTGGGTGCCTTAACAAATCTAGAAAAAGCGCTGCTTTTTCATTTACTTGTTCAATTATTTTTTCTTCTAATAAGACTTCCAAGCTAGCTAAAGAAGCTGCACAAGAGACTGGATGACCTCCAAAGGTTGTAATGTGACCTAAAACTGGATTAATCGTTAGGCTTGACATGATTTCTTGTGAAGCGATAAAAGCACCAAGGGGCATGCCGCCTCCCATTCCCTTTGCAGTTAATAATATATCTGGTTCAATTCCGGTTTGTTGAAATGCCCAAAAAGTTCCTGTTCTACCAAAACCTGTTTGTATTTCGTCTATAATTAACAACGTATTAGTTTCATCGCATTTTTCCCGTAATGCTTGAAAATAGGTGGCTGGAGCTGTTCGTACACCTGCTTCTCCCCCAACAATTTCAATGATTACGGCTGCTGTTTGTTCACTGATTTTTTCTAAATCTGCTAATAAACCATGTTGAATATGTTGTATACCTGGCAATAACGGTCGGAAACTGTTTTTAAAAAATTCATCACCAGCTAGTGATAAGGCACCTTGTGTGGCGCCGTGGTAAGCATTTTTGCAGGCGATGAATTCTGTTTTTCCTGTATATCGTTTGGCCAATTTCATGGCTCCTTCTGTTGCCTCGGTTCCAGAATTGGTAAAATAGACTTGATTTAATCGAGTCGATTGTGTGCTTTGAATTAATTTTTCTGCCAATTTTAGTTGAGGAGATTGAATATATTCTCCATAAACCATCAGATGCATATAGTGATCTACCTGATTTTTGATGGCTTGTACAACTTTTGGATGACGATGGCCCGTATTAGAAACAGCAATTCCTGATATTAAATCGATGTATTTTTTACCAAATGAGTCAATCAAATAAATACCTTCTGCTTTGTCAATTTCTAAAGCCAAAGGGGCATCAGAGGTTTGTGCGAGAAGATTCAGGAAAAGTTGTCTCTGGCTTATATTCATATAGACACAAATTTATTAAATAATGTTAAAAAGCCATTAAAACAATTAATATTCCATTAATCAAGAACCTACGAATATTACATTTGAAATGTATAATTTTAAGAATGAAAAAATATATCTTCACTATTTTTCAAATACTATTTTTTTCCAGTGCCTTATTTTCTCAGAAAATAACAGGCAAGGTCATGAATACAAATGGTGAGCCACTACCTTTCGCATCAATTTGGTCTGAAACGTTTAATAAAGGCACTACAGCCAATGAGAATGGCGAATTTGGTTTCCAATTGAGTTCCGGGGAACATAAAGTTACTTTTCGATTCGTTGGTCACACACCAAAAGATGTATTCGTGGTTTTGGAAAACAATTCAGAAAAAAAATTACAGATTGTACTTGAGGAACAGGCGGTTACATTGTCTGAAGTAAAAATTGCAGGATTAAAAGAAGATCCAGCTATTGGAATGATACGACGAATGATTTCGATGGCGCCTTTTCATTTAAATGAAATAACTAGTTATCAAGCTAAAGCATATATAAAAGGAAATGGCATAATTACTTCCATGTCTAAGGTTGTTAAATGGGCAGTTGGAAAACAAATGGAAAAGGATGCTGGAATTAAAGTAGGCTCCTTATATATGTTAGAAGGAGTTAATTTCATTAATTACCAAAAACCGAATAAGATTCGTGAAAAAGTTATCTCAAAACGAACTAATTTGCCAGCTCAATTTCAAAAAGATGATGGTGTAAATTTACGAGTGGCTCAAACAAATTTTTACAGACCTCGAGTCTGGGGTAATCTCATTTCTCCAATTGCACCCAATGCTTTTCAATTTTATCAATATAATTATTTAGGAAGTTTTAAAATAAATGATCTTACCATTAGTAAAATTCAAGTAAAACCAAAAGTTATTTCGAATGAATTATTTGAAGGTATTTTACATGTAGTTGAGGATACATGGTCTATTTACTCCTTTCAACTTAGGTATAAAGATTCGAATTCTCAATCTAAATTTGAACAGCAAAATGCAATGTTTAATGGGGTTTGGATGCCAATTCAGTACAGTGTACGCTCAAATATTGATGTGGTTGGAATTGGGGCAAGGTTTGAATATGTTACGCAAATTAAAGAATATGACATTAAATTGGACCCTATTTTTGTAGTTAAACCTCAAATCATTGAAGAACGATTAAATAAAAATTTGGCGAAAGACATTGATAAAGTAAAAATCAAAACCATACAGGATGCTAAAAAATCTCTCGAAGGTGAAATTACTCGCAAAAAATTAAAGAAGGCATTAAGGAAAATTGAAAAGCAAAAAATATTCAGTAAAGATTCAGTTTCAAAAATTAAATTTTCATCTGAATTTGATTTTGAAGTTGATTCTTTGGCACATAAAAAGTCTGATGTGTATTGGCAAAAAGAAAGGGAAATTCCTTTGTCGGAATTAGAATTAAAAGCATTTAAAGAAGCTGATAGTCTTTATTTGGTAGGTGCAGAAAAACGTAGAAAGGATTCAATTAATAATTTGCCAAAATTCAAATGGTCTCAAATATTTACTGGAAAGTTATTCGATTATTCGAAAAAAGGAATTGGAAATTCATTTCGAATTTCAGGTTT
>JBEGQV010000076.1:0-5348 GCA_041180785.1 Bacteroidota bacterium
GTGTCCTAGGAAGCATACCCAAAGTACCTCCGATAAAAAACTGCCGCAAAGGAACACCCAAAAAGGCCATTAAGGCATTGGTGATGGCAAAGGGGAAGATGGGGGAAAGTCGGGCTAAAAAAACCCAAGCGAATGATTGAGCCTGAACATTCGACAGGAATTCACTGGCATTAAATTTTGTTCGAATTAAATCGATGAGCGCGTCCCCTTTCATTTTGCGGGCTAAGCCATACCCCAATAAAGAGGCAATGGCATAAGCAATAATTAAAGGGAACAAGCCTGACCAGCCCCAGACATAGCCCGTGAATAAGGCAAAAAAGGTGGTTGGACAAAAGGCTAAACCCATGATGAAAACGGCTGCGATCCAGAAAAAAAGGAATTCTACGGCTGAGAAATTCGTAAAAAAACTCGGGTTCGCCAGGGCAAAATAACCTAGCAATAAACTAGATAAAACGGGAAGAGCTCCCATCCAAATAAGGTACAAGGTTTCGAGAAGTATTCGTCGGTTTGGAAGCATAAGGCCAACAAATATACGCTTCTTTTCATAATCCAAGCCCTTTTAACTACCTTTGCAGGGCATTTTGCCCAGTTAAAATACGTCCATGGAAATCGCAATCATCAAATACAACGCCGGAAATGTGCAATCGGTTATGTACGCCTTGGACCGAATCGGTGTAAAATACCGCTGGACAGATGATGAAAAGACGATTCAATCGGCCGACAAGGTAATTTTTCCTGGCGTAGGTGAAGCAAGTACGGCCATGGCCTATTTGCGGGAGAAGGGATTGGACCAACTGATTCCGAGCCTCAAACAACCTGTATTAGCCACTTGCATTGGCATGCAGCTATTGTGTAAGGAATCCGAAGAGAACAACACCACATGCATGGGTGTTTTTGATGTTCCCGTTAAAAGATTCGTAAGTTCCGACTTGAAAATACCGCATGTGGGCTGGAATTCCATCCAAACGCAGGGCGAAAATGCCTTAATGCAAGGTCTGAAAAAGGAGGAATTTGTGTATTTCGTGCATTCGTATTTTGCACCCGTAAATCCATATACGACAGCAGTCTGTGATTATACGCAACCCTTCTCGGCGATGTTGCAAAAAGATAATTTCTACGCGGCGCAATTCCACGCAGAAATCTCCGGCATGGCCGGGCAAAAAATTATTCAAAACTTCTTAGCGCTTTAATCCTATGTTCCAACTCATCCCGGCCATCGACATTATCGGAGGACAATGCGTTCGATTAACGCAAGGAGATTACCAACAAAAAAAGGTATACAGTTCGGATCCATTGGAGATTGCGAAGGCATTTGAAGGGGCGGGAATTCAGCGATTGCATTTAGTCGACTTAGATGGTGCCAAAGCGAAAGAGATCGTGAATGCAGCTGTTTTAGAACGAATTGCCAATAATACTTCCTTACATATCGACTTTGGGGGAGGCGTACAGTCCGATGAAATGATCGACCGAGCGTTTTCGGCTGGAGCAGCCCAAATAACGGCGGGAAGCATTGCCGTTCGGAATCCTGAAATGGTACATGGGTGGTTCAAAAAATACGGTACCGATAATATTATTTTAGGCGCTGACGCACACAACGAGCAAATCGCCGTATCCGGTTGGCAAGAAAATTCAAACATTTCGATTTTTGACTTTCTAACCGATTATCAACATGCAGGTGCACAATATGTCATCTCCACCGATGTGGCAAAAGACGGATTATTGCAGGGTCCAAGTTTTGACCTCTATGAAAAAATAAAAGCGAATAATCCAGGATTACATATTATTGCGAGTGGAGGAGTGGCCAACATGCAGGATTTAGAACAATTAAGAGCCATGAATTTGTTTGGCGTCATTGTCGGAAAAGCCTTTTATGAGGGCCGCATTACCTTAGAAGATTTAGCTCAATTTGCCAAAGAATCCCTATGCTAACGAAACGAATTATACCCTGTTTGGATATCAAAGAAGGTCGGACGGTAAAAGGGACCAACTTTGTGGATTTGCGCGATGCGGGTGACCCTGTAGAGTTAGGTGCATTATATGCCGAACAAGGGGCGGACGAATTGGTATTTTTAGATATCACAGCGACAGTGGATAACCGGAAGACTTTAGTGAATTTGGTTCGTGAGGTGGCTAAGCATGTCAATATTCCCTTTACCGTAGGTGGGGGAATCAGTTCCATCGAAGATGTATCCGCTTTGTTGAATGCGGGCGCTGATAAGGTATCGATTAATTCCTCTGCGGTTCGCCGACCGGAACTCGTAGATGAATTAGCCCTTCAATTTGGCTCCCAATGTATCATCGTCGCGATCGATACGCGATTTGTGGATGGGAATGATTGGGTGCATACCCATGGAGGGCGAAAAATCACCGAGATCCAAACATTGCAATGGGCAAAAGAAGTGGAATCCCGTGGTGCGGGAGAAATCCTTCTAACTTCCATGGATGCGGATGGAACCAAAGCAGGCTTTGCAAATGAGTTGACAAGTCGCGTGTCCATGCAATCGTCAATTCCCATTATTGCCTCGGGTGGAGCAGGCAGCATGGAAGACTTTTATGATGTTTTTACCCAGGGAAAAGCCGATGCAGGTTTAGCCGCTAGCATCTTCCACTTCAAAGAAATTGAGATTATTGAATTGAAAAAATACTTGGCCAGCAAAGGAATTCCGATGCGGATATACTAATTTAACCTTATGAGTTTACAACCCGATTTTTCCAAAGGACTAATTCCAGCCATCATCCAAGACGCAAAAACGCGTAAGGTTTTGATGCTTGGATACATGAACGAGGAAGCTTATGCGAAAACACTCACTGAAAAGCGTGTGACATTTTTTTCTCGTTCGAAGAACCGCCTTTGGACCAAAGGCGAGACGTCTGAAAACTATTTAGATGTCGTGGATGTAGCCGTAGATTGTGATCAAGACACCATCCTGATCCAAGCAAATCCTGCAGGACCCACCTGTCACACAGGATCTGACACTTGTTTTAATGAATCAAACACCGATAATGCGGCTTGGTTGGATCATTTGAAACACATCATTCGCTCACGCAAAAATGCTTCGGCAGATACATCGTATACGGCATCTTTATTCCAAAAAGGCACGCACAAGGTCGCTCAAAAAGTTGGCGAAGAGGCCGTTGAATTAGTCATAGAAGCCTTAATGAAAAATGATGAATTATTTAAGGGCGAGGCAGCCGATTTGATCTTCCACCTTTTAGTCTTACTTGAAGATCGCGGTATCGGATTAGAAGAAATAGTTAATACATTACAAGCAAGACACCAGAAATAATATGATTGGATTTATCATTCGTTACATCATCATTGCCTGTGTAGTATTCGTTATACCTCGTTATTTAAAGGGCATAACAGTTGATGGATTTACAACAGCCATCATCGTGGCCTTGGCGATGGGATTCTTAAATTCCTTCGTAAAGCCCATCCTGAAAATTATCAGCTTTCCGATTACCTTCTTAACTTTAGGCTTGTTTTCGTTGGTCATCACCGTTGCCATGGTCTATATCGTAGAAGCCTATGTAGATGGCTTTCACGTGAGTGGATTTATTGCGCCGCTGATATTTAGCTTCGTAGTCGGGATTACAAACTCATTTGTGGGGCTATTTACAAAATAGCGCTTTACAAACTCAGCAGCCATGCTTTTGCCTCAAGCTCATCCGTGAATGATTTCATCGGAATAGGAGGTTTTTGAAAGGCAAAAAGAAGTTTCATGATGAAGGAAGACAATCCTGGTTTGGAGACCATCGCCATTGCGGAATAAAGTTCCGGGATCTTCGCTTTGGAATATTGACGAGTCGCCTTGTCGGGCATAGGAGAGTTTTTCAGGAAAATCAACAAAGGAACGGGCTTCCCTCCCGTCATCTGTTTAACCAAGGCGGCATTAGCCTCCATTAATGGAACCGTTCGCAATACCGATTTAGAATATGAAAACAAGATGCCCGAATCATCCAAACGGTAGTCGGCAATATCTCCTCGAATTAATTCCATTACCCAAGCGACTCCGCGTATTTTTTAAAATTATTCAAAATCATTTGCCATCCCGCTTGTTGCATATCCTCCGGATGTACATTTTCAGGATCAAATCGTTCGACGATTTCTATCCCTGCCGGAGTCGAACTAAAATGGACCTCCACCTTGCGATCATCATCCAAGGTAAACGCTATTTCCTCATTCTCAACTACCCGTGTATAGGTACCGCAAAAATCAAAGGAGAAAGATTGGTCTTTAGCAGCCATCGTATAGACGAATCGACCGCCCTTTAGCAGATCATTGCTCGCTTTTGGACAATGCCAATCGTCACCCGCATGATTCCATTGCTGAATGTGCTCCGGTTGGGTCCAACAAGCCCAAATGTGATCTATTTTACCCGAAACGATGGTTTTTACTTCAATCATAAAATTCAAAAATATTATTTGATAAAGCCAAAGGATGGCTTCACTCCTGATTTAACCCAGCTTCGCAAGGCATCAAACGCCTCCCCGGTTTGTTGGTCCGTAAATTGACAATGCGCCTGCCCATTCGTATACTTCACGGTAAAATATTTTTCGCGTCCCTGCGCATGAATCATGTTCTCAAAATTGGTCACAGCATAATTCACGGGAATCAATTGATCATAAATCGTGTGCATTAAAACCACCGGCTTATCAATCTTTCCAGTTCGGTCATAGCGTGCGAATAATTTTTGCGGATCCTGTGTATTCGCCAAACGCTCTGCTTTGGAGTTCACGAGTAAATTATCAGGAAATCCCGTGTACACCGTCTGCGTATTATCAAAGGGATTCCCCTGGAACTTGAGTGCCAAGTCGCGCAATACATTTTGATTAAAAAACAAGGCCGCTGGAAGATCATCCAATTTCAGATCAAATCGTTTGGCAAAGGCTACTGCCAATACCGAATCTTTGGCCAATAATGTTTGTTTAATCGCTCCCATACGCGAACCCGCTTGTGCAAAGGAAACAAATTGAATCGAACTCGAGGGATCAAAAATCTCTTTTAAGGTGGGAACGATTCCTGGAAACAAGCCATGGAATGTCGCATACATATCAAACTCCTTTCGACACTGTAAATAGGGTCTCGAAGAAAGCGGGCAAAGCGGCAATCCACCCTGATAAAACTGTCCATAATTCTCCAAAGTCGCCAACGTAATTCCTCCACCCATGGAATGTCCCACCATGAAAGTCGAATCCGGTTGGCCCATTTTCTTGATAAAGGCCTGACGTAATTCCTCCGTCGCATCGACGCCTTCTGCCATCGCAAAACCCTGAATCGGGTAGTCGGACGCAGCTATAGCAAATCCTCTATCTAAAAATGGTTTCAAGCGTTGGGCCAATTGCGC
>JBEGQV010000077.1:0-17514 GCA_041180785.1 Bacteroidota bacterium
CTGGGGTTTGGGTCTTACGTTAGCAAAACGAATCGTTGAAAATTACCACCAAGGAAAATTATATTTAAAAAGTACTGAAATTAACAAAGGTTCAACTTTCCGTATTTCTTTACCTAATCCATCCCTAGAAGCATGAATTCTCCGAATGTCGTTTTTGGGTCAGCCTTATTGATCATCGCCATGGGTTATGTATTAAAATCTACAGGCTTTCTCAAAGAGCATGAGGCAAAACATGTTTCCAAATTTTTAATGCACACAACCTTCCCAGCGTTAGTGATTAGTACGATGACCCGCGTAGAAATGTCGGGTGAATTATTTTGGCTACCAACAATTGCCATCCTTTTTGGTATGTCGTGCTCTTATATAGGTTATAAATTTTTCAAAAATGACCAGTCGGGAAATCGAGCAATTTTAACCATGGGGTGTTCCGGCTTTAATTTGGGCCTATTTGCCTTCCCGCTCATCGAAGGTATTTGGGGTTGGAAGGGTTTAGCCTATGCGGCCATGTTCGACATTGGCAATTCCATCGTAAATTTTATGGTGACTTATGGTGTAGGAAACTATATTGTCAGTGGAGGAAAATCCAATATTTCGATTTGGGGAATTCTAAAAAAAATATTGTTGTTACCACCCTTCCAAGGAATGTTGATCGGATTGGCCATAAATTTGGGGGGTATTCCCATTCCAGAAATGATGATGGGAATTGTTGATACGATTGCAAAAGGGAATAAACCCTTGGTGTTATTACTCATGGGGATTTATTTTAGTATCAGACTTCCCAAAAAATTATATGCAGATGTTTTTAAAGTATTAACCTTGCGCTATGTGCTGGGTTTTGCGGTTGGATTTACGATGTACTATTTGAGTCCATTCGATACTCATTTTAGAAATATGCTTTTAATCTGCATCATTTTACCAGCAGGGATGACCTTAATTACCTATTCAGAACAACTCGAATTGAATTCCAATATTGCAGCGGCTTTGGTAAACTTCTCCATGCTAATTAGTTTTCTATTTATGTGGATTTTAGTTTATACCTTTCACATGGCACCTATATAAATACCCGATATTTTTAGGTAATTTTGTGGATCAAACACAACAAAAAAGAGAATGGTTGTTCCTTACAAAAATAACGAAGAGGGTAAAAAAGAGCAAGTAGCACAAATGTTCAATTCTATTTCTCACAAATATGATTTCTTAAATCATTTACTTAGTGGAGGAATAGATATCATTTGGAGAAAAAAAGCCATTCGGCTATTACAAAACAAAGGCATAAAAACCATTTTAGACATCGCCACGGGAACTGGTGATTTTGCTATTGAGGCCTTAAAAATCAATCCAGAAAAAATTGTTGGAGTTGATATCTCTGAGGGAATGCTTTCTTTCGGAAAAGAGAAAATCAAAAAACTAGGCCTTGAACATATCATAAGCCTAGAACTAGGCGATTCTGAAAAACTGCATTTCCCCGATAATTCATTCGATGCCATAACGGTTAGCTTCGGAGTACGAAATTATGAGGATCTTGAAAAAGGATTAACCGATATGCTTAGAGTTTTAAAGCCGGAGGGTTATTGTTTGATTCTTGAATTTTCCAATCCAAGAAATTTTCCAATGAAACAGTTATATGCTTTTTATTCAAAAGCAATATTACCATTACTTGGTCGTTTAATTTCCAAAGACCCAGCTGCCTACACCTATTTACCTGAATCAGTTAAAGCATTTCCAGATGGTGAAAAATTTATCTCCATTCTGCAAAAAGTGGGCTATTCAGAAGCAAAATGGATTCCAATGACAGGTGGTATTTGCTCCATTTATATCGGTAGAAAATAACATGATTAAAAAAGGGTATACCTTATATTTTTGCATGCTTTTGTCTATTTCCTTATTCGGACAAAGCAAAAAGTATACACAAATTTTTCATGAATATTACGATAATAAACCGATTCACTTTGGTTTTCAATTTGGATTTTTATCAGCGCGTTACATGGTGACAGAAGCAAATTCCATCGGGATTTCTTCTCCTGGTAATTTTGGATTTTTTGTGGGTGGTTCAGTAAATTACGCCCTCAACGCACACTTTGAAGCAAAATCCGGCATTAACGTAGCACTTTATAATCGAAGATTTGTTGACAATAATACGGCAACACCAACACCTTATTATCGGGAGTCTACCTGGCTGGAAATGCCACTTTTAATGAAATTTAGAGCGGTAAGAAGAAAAAATCATCGGGCATTTTTAGTCGCAGGTACAAAAGTAAGTTGGGAATCAAACAGAAGAGCATCCACCAATTTATTAGGACAACCCTATGACTTAACGATTGAATATGGTTTTGGTTTAGAAAGGTTTAATAAATATTTCAAATTTTCCCCTGAAATCCGTTTTTCAAACGGATTATTGAATCTGTATTCAAACGCAAACAATTTAGCCTTGGAACCAAATCTTAAGTCGAATACGATTACCCTAATTCTCAATTTCGAATAACATCAATAAAGCTTCTTTGATGCCTTCGTGGCATCTATTTTTAAGGCCATGGAACTAATTGCAGAGGTCCCAAACCACCCTGCTCCTTGCCAAACTGAATTTTTATTTTTATTAATAATGTTCGTTGGAATATTAGCGGCTGGCCTAGAAAATAATCCAGCATTGTTTACCTCCAATCGGGCCTGAAAATAAAAATCAAACTGTCCTTCTGTAATAGAATGTAATTCCACTTTCAAAGAATCGCCGTCCAGATATAATTCCGGTGATATACTCGAGCGAACAGGCAAAATAAACATTAAACCATCTCCTTGTGAGCCCTTTTGGAAATTGGAATCATATAAAACCAATAAATTACTTGGATCATTGAATAGCTTTCCATTTTTATAGGTTTTTAATCGATAACAATCGCCTATTCCCTTCGGATCTGTCGCGTAAAAATTTGCTTCAAAACCTTCTTCGGGTTTACCCTCACCACTTTGACGAAGATTTGCCTTTGCTTTTTTATAGCGAATGGAGTCGATTGGTGGCACTCGATTTAATTTTGAAACAGCATCAAAATGTTCACCATTCCAATCGATTGATAACTGATAGGTATTCCCAATTTTTCCTAAAATTTTATTGGTGGGTGATTTCCACTCGTAGAATCCCACATTTACTGCGCTTTCCTTAAAGGCATACAAATTGCCCTCATTATCAGTTACTGTTACTTTTGCACCCGTAATAAATTCGACTCCTTCGTTATTAAAATAGTTTTGCGATTTATACAACTTAATGGTCTGAGTCCCGATTTGATTGGTCAAGGTTGCATCAACTACCAAAAATTGATTAGCATCTGGTACTTTTAAATCCACGACTTCTTCGCAGGACATCAATAGGCTTGCCATCACTACCCCAAAAAACAATAAAAACTTTTTCATTTAAAAAGTAAAATTATACGTGATTGCAGGAACAAAGGAACCAATAATCGACAATTGCACAGCTTCTGTTTGTAGCGTATTCAACTCATTTGGACGTGTAAAAATCGAAAATGGATTTTTTCGATTATATACATTGTAAATTGAATATACCCATTCTGAAGAACCTTTTTTAAACAATCCTTTTTTATTTTTATGCGTCGCAGAAATATCTAATCGGTGATAATCCGGAACGCGAACATTCCCTCTCGTACCAGCAGGAGTTAACGGATAAGATATTCCATCAAAACTAAATTTTTGTAAAGGAAGTGAATAAGGAACACCTGTGATATAGGCAAAATTCATTCCAAACGACCATTTGGTACTTAATTGATACTGTAAAACAACATTAAAATTATGCGTACGATCAAAGCGCGTTGGAAACCACTCATTTCCATTTAAGCCATCAATCTTACGCTCCGTCCTTGAAAGTGTATAACTTCCCCAACCAGTTAGCTTTCCTACATTTTTCTTAACAAAAAGTTCTAACCCATACGCTCTGCCATCTCCGAATAATAAATCTTTTTCAAAATATGGGTTTAAAAATAAATTGGATCGATCTGCATAATCAATTTGATTTTGCATGGATTTATAATAAGTTTCTACTGAAGCTTCATAATCATTATCTTCTCCAAAATTCTTAAAATATCCGATGGCAAATTGATCTGCTATCTGTGGCTTAATATTGTTCGTTGAACTTGTCCATACATCTAATGGGGTTGATGCGGCCGTATTTGACATTAAATGTATGTACTGAGCAAGTCGATTATAGGACAATTTAATGGAATTTTGATTATTCAAACTCCAATTTATAGCGGCACGAGGTTCAAAATTGTTATAATTTGCTATAACCGTACTTGGATCAACTTGAATACTTTTTAACAAATAGCCCGAAGGATTTTCGGTACTTATTTCTGTTTTAATTCGTTCGTAGTACTCTCCATTGGTACTTCTAAATTGATAATTTGACCACCTCAAACCATATTGTAGTGTTAGATTTGAAGCAGGTTTCCACTCATGTCCAACATATAATGAACTTTCAATACCAAACTTTTCCGCTTGACCAAACTCGCGCTTTTCTCCGTTAGAAGTAGCAGTTGCACTACCGGGTTTAAAATGATATGAAATCACCTGACCACCAAATGTCAAGGTATTATCAGGTTTGATATAATAAATAAAATCAGGCTTATAACTTAAATTTATAATATTTGATGACCATTTAAATGCATTTTCCGGACGTTTGTTTTTTAAATCTGAATCCAAGATGTAATCATAATTACTATAAAAAACAGTTGAATTTAAAAAGAGTTTGCTTGAAAACACATAGTTCCAACGGGCGGTCAAGGTTGCATTGCCCCAATTAAATCCAAATCCTGAACCAAATACATCTCGTCCAAAATACCCCGAAACATAAAAAGTGTTTTTATTATTTAAATTGTAGTTAACTTTTGCCGTTAAATCATAAAAACTAAACTTAGCATCTGCATTAGATCCAGTTAAAAATGGCTTAGCCAACACATCAATATAAGATCTTCTAGCGGCAACAATAAAGGAAGCCTGATCTTTGACAATGGGTGCTTCTAAAGATAATCGAGAAAAAATAACTCCAACCCCACCGTTCACTTCCATTTTCTTGGCATTTCCTTCTTTCATTTTAACATCTAAAATAGAAGAAGCTCTTCCGCCATACTGGGAAGGAATTCCACCTTTATATAACTTCACATCTTTTACTGCATCTGGATTAAACACAGAGAAAAAGCCAAATAAATGAGATGAATTATACACGGGTGCTTCATCTAACAATACTAAATTTTGATCCACCCCTCCCCCACGTACATTGAATCCAGAGGCGCCTTCGCCTACGGTCGAGACACCAGGCAACAATTGAATAGCTCGAACCAAATCAACTTCACCTAAAAGGGCTGGAATCTTTCGAATGGTCTTTATATCCACTTTATTTACCGACATCTCTATCCCTTTCACATGGTCATCAATTGACTTGGCGGTCACTTTAACTTCTTGAAGTTCCGAAACCAAGGGCAACAATTCAACGTTTATATCGAGTTTTTGTAAGTCCAAAACAATTTCACGCTCTATTTTTTGATAGCCAGACGAGCTGAAAACAAGGTGATATTTTCCCTTGGGAAGAGTTAAACTGTAAAATCCATACGTATTAGCCGATACACCTGACTTTAATTCTGAAATATATACCGATGCCCCTATAATCGCTTCTCCATTCGACTGGTCTTTAATAAATCCACTAATCGATTGCTTTTGTCCAAAAACAAAAACCGAAGTACACAAAATTAACAGCAGTAAACTAAATTTTTTCATAGAATTAGCCATTAACAAAGATACTATTTTGTAGTGATTTATTTTAAAAATTATCCATTTGATCAAAAATTATCAAATATTTTATAAATATTTTTATTTAATCGGCAATATATTACATATTGTATTTTTATTTTAATATTTTTTGCCCACATTTGTTTCACCTAACAAAAAAACTTAATGGAATTAAAATTATTTGGGAAAATAATACGAGAAAAAAGAAACAACCTAAACCTAAAACAAGAAGATTTAAGTGAACAGAGTGGTATTGCCATCAAAACCATTCACTCGATTGAATTAGGAAAAGGAAATCCTTCCTTCATAACCATTCAAAAACTCTTTTCAATTTTAGAACTTGATTTAATCATTATATCATCCACTTCAAAAAAATCATAACATGGAACAGGCCATAAGTTTTGAACGTATACCAACAAAGATATTTTCTGATTCAGAAAGTGCATCTAAAATAGCTGCTGGAGAAATTGCAGCAATTATCCGTCAAAAAGAAAAAGAAGGCAAAACAACTGTACTAGGTTTAGCCACTGGCTCCACGCCTAAAAAAGTTTACCAAGAATTAATCAGGCTGCATAAAGAAGAAGGGTTAAGTTTTAAAAATGTGGTTACTTTCAACTTGGATGAATATCATCCCATGGAACCCAATGCCATTCAAAGTTATGTGCGTTTCATGAAAGAACAATTATTTGACCACATAGATATTCCTCCGCAAAATACACACATTCCAAATGGCCAACTGCCATTAGAAGAAATACCTGGATTCTGTAAAGCATATGAAGAAAAAATTGAACGTTTAGGTGGATTAGACTTTCAAATATTAGGTATAGGTAGAAACGGACACATCGGTTTCAATGAACCCGGCTCCTTAATCAATTCCAAAACACGATTGATGACCTTAGACATGAGCACCAAACTGGATGCGTCGATTGATTTTGGTGGCTTGGAAAAAGTTCCGAAAAGGGCTATAACCCTAGGGATCGACAAATTAATGAATGCCAAAAGAGTCATTTTGCTCGCCTTTGGAGAACATAAAGCAGAAAGTGTTGCAAAAGCTGTTGAAGGACCCGTGACAGCCGACCTACCTGCATCCTATCTGCAGCAACATCAAAACGCAATCTTTATGTTGGATGAAGCTGCTGCAGGTGGACTTACACGTATTAAAACACCTTGGGTAGTTGATTCGGTTGAATGGAACAAAACGATGATCAAAAAAGCGGTCACACATTTGGCATTAACTCTTAATAAACCTATTTTAAAACTTACCAGTAAAGATTATAATGAAAATGGAATGTCGGAATTACTTTCACTCTATGGTCAAGCATACGACATCAACATTGAAGTGTTCAATTACTTGCAACACACCATCACCGGTTGGCCAGGAGGAAAGCCAAATGCAGACGACACCTATCGACCAGAAAGGGCCTTCCCTGCACGCAAAAAAGTATTAATTTTCAGTCCGCACCCAGATGATGACATCATTTCCATGGGTGGTACCTTTCAACGTTTGCACGATCAAGGTCATGATGTACATGTGGCTTATCAAACCTCTGGCAACATCGCTGTTGCCGATGATGAGGCTCTTCGCTTCGCAGAATTTGTGGTAGACTTTCATGATAAATTTGAAAGTAACAATGCAAAAGCAAACCGAATTTATAAGGAAGCCGTTAAATTTTTAAAAAATAAAAAAGATTCCGAATTAGACATTCCTGAAGTTCGGGAAATAAAAGGACTCATCAGAAAAGGTGAAGCCAAAAATACTTGCCGATTTGTTGGAATAAAAAAAGAAAATATTCATTTCTTAGAAATGCCTTTTTACGAAACTGGTACCATTCGTAAAAAACCAATCGGCGAAGTAGACATCCAGATTATCGTAGACCTTATTGAAGAAGTTCAACCACACCAAATTTATGCTGCAGGCGACTTAGCTGATCCACATGGCACACACAAAGTATGCCTCGATGCTATTTTTGAGGCGATTCAACGACTCAAACACCGAGAATACATGAATTCATGTTGGGTATGGCTATACAAAGGTGCTTGGGCAGAATGGGATATCGACCAAATTGAAATGGCTGTACCGATGTCGCCCGACCAAGTGTACAAAAAACGAATTGGTATCTTCAAACACCAATCACAAAAAGATGGCGTTGTTTTTCAAGGTGAAGATTCACGCGAGTTTTGGCAACGTGCGGAAGAACGCAACAGAGGCACTGCCCAATTATATAACCAATTAGGATTAGCAGAATACGAAGCTATGGAGGCATTTGTCCGCTGGAGATTTTAACGATTCATCAATGCATCATATAACACCTCGGCGGCATGCTGTGCTTTACGCTGTGTGCCGTCGTGGATTTGATGCCTACAACTGGTACCCGACGCCACAATGATGACCTCCTCGGCTTGTGCGCGAACAGTAGGAAACAACACCAACTCTCCAATTTGCATGGATAAGTCAAAATGTTCTTTTTCGTAACCAAAAGAACCCGCCATTCCACAACAACCAGAAGGTATTAATTGCACTTCATAATTTTCAGGTATTGACAAGGCCTTCTTAGCAGGTACGAGAGAAGAAATTGATTTTTGTTGACAATGTCCATGTAACTTTAACAACCGCTTTTCCTTCGTAAAAGCGGAGCGCTGGATGCGTCCCGCATCCAATTCATTAGAAATAAATTCTTCTAATAAAAATGACCTTTTAGACAATTGCTTAGCCGCTTCGAACAACTCTTCTTTCACTAAATCTGGATATTCATCCCGAAAAGTCAATAAGGCAGAAGGTTCTAAACCAATCAAAGGCATATCATCTGTAATGATACCAGCAAATAAATCAACATTCCGATTAGCGATTTCTTTTGCCTCATCTAACATTCCCTTCGACAAATAAGCCCTTCCAGATATGGGGTGGTTAACAATCTTCACTTCATACCCTAAGGCCTCAAGCAATAAAACTGCTTTTTGTCCGACCTCTACATCATTATAATTGGTAAATTCATCGACAAATAGCACAACAGATTTCATAGCCGCCTTAGATTCAAGCGTTGTATCTATTTTTCGATGATTAAGCCATTGCCTAAGTGTTTGTTTGCCCATCAACGGCATGGTACGATCCGGATGGAAACCAACCAATTGATTAGAAAGTCTTCTTAGCCAAGGAGTTCCCATGACCAAGTTGTATAAACCTGGGATTTTTGAGGTGAAGGCTGAAATATTGGCAAAATTCCCTACCATCCAACTTCTCAAAGGCAAACCTTTTTCCTTTTGATATTGATACAAAAATTCCATTTTTAATTTAGCAACATCCACATTTGATGGACATTCCGACTTACATCCTTTACAGGCCAAACACAAATCCATTACCTCTTTGATCTCATCGTGTGCAAAACGATTTGGCTGGGTAGATTTGGTTAAAAACTCACGCAAAATATTTGCTCGAGCTCTCGTTGTTTCCTTTTCATTTCGTGTGGCCATAAATGATGGACACATGGTTCCACCTGAAACGGGTGTTTTTCGACAATCCGCTGATCCATTACATTGTTCTGCATGCTGCAATACATCTTGATCCTGGTAACGAAAGGCAGTTTGGAAGTCAGGGGTTATTTGTCCAGCTTCATACCGCAAAAATGTATCCATTGGAGGTGTATCAACGATTTTATTGGGATTAAAAATCCCTTTAGGATCCCACCAACCTTTCAATTGACGCATCAATTGGTAGTTTTTCTCACCAACCATCCACGGTATAAATTCTCCACGTAATCGACCATCTCCATGTTCTCCAGATAGTGATCCGTTAAATTTCTTAACCAATCTGGCAATCTCTTCCGCAATGGTACGGAACAATTCGTGTCCAGATTTTGTTTTTAGATTAATGATCGGGCGCAAATGAAGTTCTCCAGATCCAGCATGTGCATAATGCACACAATACAAATTATTTTCTGCAAGTATTTCATTAAATTCTGCAATAAATGCAGGTAAATCATTCACATCAACAGCCGTATCCTCAATAACAGCAACGGCTTTTTCGTCGCCTGGAAGGTTAGACAACAATCCTAATCCAGCCTTTCGTAAATCCCACACTTTTTTTACATCAGTACCCGTAACATACGGAAAGTGATAACCCAAATTTTCAGCCAACATTGCCTTTTCTAATTCCTTTGCTTGGGTTTCTAAGGCACTGGGGTCATCCGAACGCAGCTCAACTACTAAAATTGCACCAGGGTCACCTTCTACAAAGAATCGATTTTGTCTTTGTTCAGGATTCGCTTTCGTACATTCCAAAATATAATGATCCATCAACTCAGAAGCAGATGGATTGAATCGCAAAGCAATCAAATTAGCACGTAATGCTTCATCAATGGTATTAAAATGTGCACAAACCAATCCAATATGTGCCGGTGGCAACTGATTGACATGTAATTTTATTTTTGTAGCAAAACACAAGGTTCCTTCAGAACCTGCTAATAAATTGCAAAAATTAAAAGGAATTTTCCCTCCCTCAAATGCATCTGAATTCGCAATAAAATCGAGGGCATAACCTGTATTTCGTCTGTCAATACTTGGTTTAGGAAATTCTTTATTGATTTCTTCAATGACTTCTTTTCTTCCAAGCTCCTGTATGGTTTGTGCATAGATTTGATGCAACCGTGAACCAGCAGGTATACTTTTAATGGTTTCGTGTGGATTTTCTTGTTTAAAATGAACAAATGTACCATCTGAAAGATACCCTTCAATTTCCAAAACATGATCTCGGGTAGACCCATAAACAACCGAATTAGATCCACACGAATTATTACCAACCATTCCACCAATCATCGCACGATTAGCCGTGGAGGTTTCCGGACCAAAGAACAAGCCATGTTTTTTAAGCTCAACATTCAGCACGTCACGTACTACACCCGGCTCAACCCAAACATAAGATTCTTCTTTATTTATTTCTAAAATCTTGGTGAAAAATTTAGAAACATCAACAACAATCCCCTTACCAACCACTTGTCCAGCTAATGAAGTACCGGCGGTCCGAGGTATAATAGGCAATTGGTATTGATCTGCAAAAAGAATAATGGTTTCAATATCCTGAAGTGTTTCAGGAATTGCAACAGCTAAAGGCATTTCACGATAAGCAGAGGCATCAGTAGCATAAAGGGTTTTCATCACCGAATCGGTATATAAACTCCCTTGCAGTTTTTCTGATAATTGACTTAATTGATGTTGTATGATACTTTCCGAAATCATGGGGCATTTAATCTTTTGCGAATGACAAAGTTAACCAAACCTATGCTTAGTAACAATTGTGCAAGGATATAAGTGCCCATTACCCAAAAAGAATTTTGCGGGATCGATTGAACAAATTTATTATATGCCAATAAACTATCCGATATCACAAATAAAATTGCGCCAGAAAAGACCGTCAAAAAATTTATACGCGACACTTCCTTATTGCGCAAAAAGGCAAAAAAAGCCATAGAACCTAATGCAATCGCATACAAAACAACTGGAATCAATAACACCTGACCAACACCTATCCAAAGAACTGAAAGGAATGCAACGATGTAGCCAATAAATAAGCATAAAACTAATCCACCAACCTTCCAATTCACCCGTTTAAAATCGATAGATTTGAGAAAATAACGAATATACAGGACCTGCATGACCAAAAAACTTCCTAAACCCAAGGGGAAACCTATCGGATTTGAAAACATCAAAAACACATCTCCCAACCAAGCGAACAAAAATATCAAATGCAATGCATACTTTTCTTTTGTTTGAATATTGTTGTGAATAAACAACATCAAAAGAATCATTAAAAGTGGTTTGCTTACCCAACGGATTTCAGCTAAACTCCAAATTTCAATATCTATTAATAATTCGATGGCAGAAATTACCAGATAAAAAAATAAGAATTTCAGATTCAATTTCATCTAGTAGCGATATTTTCCATTTTCAAAATCAAAAATCAACTTTTTCTCACCATTTTTAGAATAAATCATAATAGAATCTTTCATAAATGGATCCACTCGTTGGATAAATGTTTCATTGCCATCAAAATACAAATTTACATTTTGTGCATCCAAAGGATCAATTAATCGATTCCTCATGTGCTTTGAATTCAATAAATTTGCTTTTGAGGAAGGATATACGATAGTATCTCCCTCTTGATATGTTTCTTTAATTTTTTGAGCAATCATCGGATAAGGATTGGGTCCCCTATTAACAGCATAAGTATATTTCTGTTTTTGATCTGAGTACAAAGGCATAAACAATTGAAAAAGATGAAATACCTGTAAGGCAAAAAAGACACTTAAAATAGTTTTATACCAAAATGCCTGTTGAAGAACATATTGAAATATAGAAACGGAAATAAAAATCCCAAAAGGTAATCCAAAACAAGCATAACGCAGAAAAAAGCCAGAAGTAGTTCCTGCACGTACAGCGGCTGCAAACAACATCAATACGGGAAATACCAACTGAATAAATGCAAAAAAATAGAGTCTCTTTAAATCCTTGGATAATTTTTGATACCATTGATATAATAAAAACAGAAATCCAACAAATAAAACAGCCCCAATTCGATATCCATGTTGAACATATAAATCATTTGTCCAAATGAACTGATCGGACCAAATCGACAAGGTTCGTTTGAATAGATTACTTGGACTTGACAATTCCAACCAACCCGGAACTTCACCATTCGCTTTGATAAAATCCAATAACTGTTCAGCTGCATCAGCCTGAAACTGCCAAAAATATTTTCCAGGGCCCCAAATAAACCATGGGATTATTGGCAAAAATATCAACAAGATACCTTTACTGTAATCAAGCAATAGGTTTTTGTTTCTATTTTGCCATAACATATATAAGCCCTGACCCATTAAAGAAAGAACGGTTAAATATGTACTAAATAATGACCCAATAGAGGCCAATACCCACAAATAGAAATACTTTTTATTAAAAACAGTGGCTTCAGAATCCTGAATTATCAACTTCCAAAAGAGGTAATTTGAAGCTGTCGTAAAAAACAAAGATGTGGTGTAATTGCGAACCTGTTGACTATAAATGATAAAAAATGGCTCTATGGCAGCGAAAAACAACACGAGCAAAGTCCATTTTTTATGAGGAAAAATTTGTCGTGCCCACCGAAAAATAACCCATACGGTTAATAAATTAAATATTACAGAAACACTTCGCATCGAAAAATCACTCTTTCCAAACAAAAATGCAAACAACTTGAGCATCATGTCGTGTAACAAGCTATTTCCACTGACGTCTCCTCTGGCATCTGCATCAAACCATGATTTTATACCTCTAGGAGCCCAAAAATCTTGTGGGGTAAAAGTGTGGTCTGGACGCATCAATTCACCCATTCCACCTTGATTGGTATTCGCAACTCCTATTAAAACACTTGATCGTTCATCCGAAAATAAACTAAACTTATCAATGTGATAGAAGCGTAAAAATATGGCAAGTGCCATGATGGCCAAAAACCCGAACATGTACCACTTTTTTCCCATTTTCTGATGCCTATAAAGTACAAAATCACTTAACCTTTCAATTAAGTGATTTTGTCATTTTACAATTTATTGATTTTTATGATCCACAAGCCTCGCATGCTTCAGGATTATCTAAAGAACATGCCATATCTGAGCGATTTTGATCATCGGTAAACGATGCCGCTGCGGATGCTGCATATTGTCCATATTGTAATTCCGTTGGGTGAACATCATTACTTTGTTCAATTGCAGGCTCTGCTTGTTTTTCAACCGTGAATTTAATTGCATCTGCAGCTGCTTTTGTACGTAAGTAATACATACCCGTTTTCAATCCTAACTTCCAAGCATAGAAGTGCATTGAAGTTAGCTTACCAAAATTAATGTCTTGAATGTGAATATTTAAACTTTGAGATTGACAGATATAAGCACCACGATCAGCAGCCATTTCTAAAATGGTTTTTTGCTTAATCTCCCAAACTGTTTTGTATAGATCTTTGATGTTCTGAGGTATTTCCGGAATATTCTGAACAGATCCATTCGCAGAAATCAACTTGTTTTTCATTGTTTCATTCCACAAATTCAATTTGATCAAATCTTTTAATAAGTGCTTATTTACTACCACAAATTCACCCGACAACACACGACGAGAATAAATATTGGAAGTATATGGTTCGAAACACTCGTTGTTACCTAAAATCTGACTCGTAGAGGCAGTTGGCATAGGTGCCATCAACAAGGAATTGCGAACTCCGTTTTCAACAACTTCTTTACGCAATTTTTCCCAGTCCCAATTACCTGAACTTGGTGTGACGCCCCACATATCAAATTGGAATTCACCTTTTGAAATAGGAGAACCTTCCCATGTTGAATAAGGACCCTCCACTTTTGCCAATTCCATAGAAGATTCCATGGCTGCAAAGTAAATCGTCTCAAAAATATCTTTGTTCAATTGTTTCGCTTCATCCGACTCGAATGGCATGCGCAACATAATAAATACATCAGCCAAACCTTGAACACCCAAACCAATTGGACGGTGACGAAGATTTGAATTTTGTGCCTCTGGAACCGGATAATAGTTTACATCAATAATCTTATTCAAATTACGAGTAACCGTTTTTGTTACCTCATATAATCGCTGATGATCAAAAACAAAATTTCCATTATCATCCTGACGCACATATTTTGGCAAGGCCAAAGAAGCTAAGTTACAAACCGCTACTTCATCTTTCGATGTATATTCTAAGATTTCAGTACATAAGTTCGACGACTTGATCGTACCCAAGTTCTTTTGGTTCGACTTTTTGTTTGCATGATCCTTGAACAACATGTATGGTGTCCCTGTCTCAGTTTGCGATTCTAAAATCTTGAACCAAAGCTCTTGTGCTTTTACTGTTTTACGTGCCTTACCCTCTAACTCATATTTTTGATACAAGGCTTCAAATTCATCTCCATAGGTATCAGCTAATCCTGGACACTCATGTGGACAGAACAATGACCACTCTTCGTTGTTTTCAACTCGCTTCATGAATAAATCTGAAATCCATAATGCGTAGAATAAATCCCTCGCACGAATCTCTTCCTTACCATGGTTCTTTTTCAAATCTAAGAACTCAAATACATCTGCATGCCAAGGCTCCAAATAAATCGCAAAACTTCCTTTACGCTTTCCTCCTCCTTGATCTACATAACGAGCTGTATCATTAAATACACGTAACATTGGAATGATACCATTTGAAGTACCATTCGTTCCCTTGATGTAAGAACCTGTTGCACGAATATTGTGAATGCTTAATCCAATACCACCAGCAGATTGTGAAATCTTTGCTGTTTGCTTCAAGGTATCATAAATTCCTTCGATGGAATCATCTTGCATGGTTAATAAGAAACAAGACGACATCTGTGGCTTCGGTGTGCCCGCGTTGAACAAGGTTGGTGTAGCATGTGTAAACCAACGCTCCGATAACAAATTATAGGTATCAATCGCCGCTGCGATGTCTGCACCATGAATACCAACTGCTACACGCATCAACATATGCTGTGGACGCTCAGCAATTTGGCCATCTAATTTCAATAAATATGATTTCTCTAAGGTCTTAAATCCAAAATAATCATACCCAAAATCACGATCATAAATAATCGCTTCATCTAATTCAACCGCATTGTTCTTAATTACATCGTAAACTTCTTTTGATAACAAAGCCGCATTTAAACCGGTCTTTGGATCAACATACGTAAACAAACGTTTCATGGTTGCAGAAAAAGACTTCAACGTGTTTTTGTGCAAATTTGAAATGGCGATACGTGCAGCCAAAACAGCATAATCAGGATGCTTAGTTGTTAAGGATGCAGCAGTCTCAGCAGCAAGGTTATCTAACTCGGTAGTCTTCACCCCGTCATATAGACCCGTGATTACTTTTCGAGCGACTTCCAGCGGCTGAACAAAATATGGATCCAAGCTATAACAAAGCTTCTCAATCCTTGCAGTAATTTTGTCAAATTTTACTGATTCGCGACGACCGTCTCTTTTAATTACGTACATGTGTTTCTTTCGATGATATTGTTTTAAATATTAACAAATAATATATTTCAAGGCGGTTAGCAGTAGGTAAATATCACCCCTGTCAAATTTTTGCATTCAAAAATTTAATTCTATTTGCCTTCTTGTTTTCCGAAGAAAAAATTAGGCTCTTAGGGAGTCTTTTTTTAGGCTTTGATTACACTGACAATTGAAGCACTATCAGCTTTTGGGCACAAAGTAAAATTAGGAAAAATCACCGCCTCTTGCAAACATTTTTTTGAAAGAAATCTGATAAAAAAATTACCATATTTGAAATACACAAGTCAAGTGTCGACTAGTCAGTTCATTATCGAATTGTTATCTTTGAAAAGTCCTACAAAAAATATTTTAAACTTTTTTTTAGAGATTTTTACTTGCTAATTTTCAAAAAATATTACATACAAAACACTTGTTAATTCAAAATAAAATAAATAATTTTGCATCCCGAATCAGATAATATGTGTTCCCCCATATTATTGTTAATCATTAAATTGACGGCAGGGAATCGTCCGAAAAAATAGTAAAATGAAAAAAGACATTCATCCAGAATACAAAGAAGTAGTATTTCACGACTTATCTTCTGATTACAAGTTCTTAACTCGTTCTTGTGTGAACACAACTGAAACAACTGAATTCGAAGGAAATACCTATCCAGTTTACAAAGTTGAGGTTTCATCTCAGTCACACCCTTTTTACACTGGTAAAAACGTATTATTAGATACTACAGGTCGTGTGGATAAATTTAACAAAAGATACGCGAAAAAATAATTATCAAGAAATTGATAAATCAAGCCTTTACAGTCAATCTGTAAAGGCTTTTTTATTTACCTTGCATCATGTTTACCTCCATCCACTTATTTGACGACCCCGCAATCCTTCAACAATTGCGACCCCTCACCGACCACAAATCGCTCAGCGACTTGTTCATTGGAACATCAAGTATTGCTGATAAATGGAAAAAACATTGCCATCGAATCGATGAAAATGCTAATTTACACATCATCGGATGCCTCCTCCCTTCTCCCGAAATCATCCAAACCCTCGAGTCCTTAATTCCGGGAGAGACGCTTTATTACCAGGAGACCCCTATCGCCTATTTTACGAATCAAAAAGAAAAATCAAGGAAGTCCATACAACAGCTCGACATCATCTTGCACCCAGAAGATTTGTTAAACTTCCAACTAAGCTACTTACCAAAAGAAATAACCCCAAATTCATTTGATTTACCGACATTAAGGGCTTTGGGAAACATCATTCTTTCTCCTGAAAACTGCTACATCCACCCTAGTGCACAAATCAAAGGTTCAATCATCGATGCGAGCCTTGGTCCTGTTCACATTGCCGAACAGGCAAATATCCAGATTGGTACACTTATTCAAGGACCTGTATACATTGGTCAGCACTCAATCACCAATCTTGGCGCGAAAATCAGACCTTACACCAGCATTGGAAACCATTGCAAAGTTGGAGGTGAAATAAGCATGAGCCTCATACATGACTACACCAATAAAGCACACGATGGATACCTTGGCAATTCGATCATCGGTTCATTTTGCAATTTTGGCGCATTAAGTAATTCTTCCAACGTGAAAAATGATTTAAAAAACGTTCAAATATTTGATTATTCGTTGAAAGGGTTCCGCCAAACAGCTTGCCGATCCATCGGATTAATCTGTGGTGATTTCATCACCA
>JBEGQV010000078.1:0-4462 GCA_041180785.1 Bacteroidota bacterium
GGCTTAAATTTCAAGGCTTGGGAAATCAATAAATCAACATTATGTTGGGCGGTCAAGACCTGCACTTCAAACAAATGTGGATTTGAATCAATCACCTCCAAGGCCTGTGTTCCAATAGAACCCGTAGAACCTAAAATAGCAATCTGTTTTTTCCCCGCTACCATAGTGCCGACTTTATTTGATCAATAAAATGAATCCAAACTTGAGGATACAATAGGGTGATAAATAACCACCCGAAAAGTCCTCCGTACAAGTGTGCCGAATGGTTAACATTTCCACCCCCTCGTTTATCCATGGCAATGGAATACCAAGTAAATAATCCAGCATAAATAATTCCAGGTATACCTACAAAACCAAATAAATAGATTTTTTCAACTGGAAAAAACAAAATTCCGGCAAAAATCACTGCAGAAACTGCCCCAGAGGCTCCTAAAGAATTAAAATAGGGATTCTTTTTTTGCTTGAAAAAAGTTGGCAAATCGGAAATTACAATGGCTAATAAGTAAAAAACCAAAAGCAATAATTTACCGAAACCCGGGAATAAAATGCCAAAGATTTGTTCAATTTGAACGCCAAAAAAGAAGAACGAAAACAAATTGAAAAACAAATGGGAAAAATCTGCATGAATAAATCCGGAGCTGATAAATCGCCAATATTGTTGTTTTCGTACAATTCGATAAGGATTTAGCGTAAGCAATTCCAACAAATGGGGTTTTTGCCAAGCTAATACGGAAATCCCCGCAGTTACAAGAATAAGGATAAAGCTAATCGAATCAAACATAAGCTACAAAGCTACAACAATTATACCTCTCGTACCATCAAAGCCGACAAAAAATCAGTTAACTGATTTTTTCCTTCTTGTTTGATGGCTAGCTCGGCAATCCCTTTCAACGCTTCCTCAAAATAAGCTTTCATTTTAGCTTCAGCGAGGTCTTTGACGCCCAGTACATTGTAAATTGCCGTGACGGCTTGCACCTTATCCATCGGATTGGCTGGATTGCTCATCAACCAATGTTGTAATTCCTCTTGCAAATTCCCTTCTGCTTGTTGGATGGCAGAAATCAACAAATAGGTTTTTTTATTGGCTAAGATGTCGCCTCCGGGCTGCTTACCAAAGGTTTCCGGATTCCCATACACATCCAAAATATCATCTTTTAATTGAAACCCGAGTCCAACTTTTTCTCCAATAGCATATAATTTTGTGGCTATTTCTCTGCTTTCACCAGCCAACAAAGCACCCATTTCCAAGGAAAACCCTACCAATACAGAGGTTTTTAAACGAATCATTTCAAGGTATTCGTTTAAAGAAACGTCGTCTCTTGATTCAAAATTCATGTCGAATTGTTGACCCTCACATACCTCTGCTGCTGTTTGATTAAATCGATGAACAAGGTATTGGAAATCGGCAAGCGATAATCCCTCTACTTTGTTGAGGTAGTCATAGGCTTTCACCAGCATCACATCGCCACTGAGGATGGCGATGTTGTCGTTCCACTTTTCATGCACAGTCTGCTTCCCTCTGCGAAGGGGTGCTTTGTCCATGATGTCGTCATGCATCAAGGTGAAATTATGAAACACTTCTATCGCCAAAGAGGGCTTAACAGCCTTTTGCCAATCCGTTTTAAACAAGGAATAGGCCATCAAGGTAAAAACAGGACGCATTCGCTTGCCTCCAAGGGCCATTAAATATCGAATGGGCTCATATAATTCAATCGGTTGAGCGTTTAGCTCAAGCGAATTGACTTCATGATCCAAGGCAGCTAAAAATTCCTTTTGCATATATTATCGATCAACTTCTCCCATCACGAGGTCGAGAGAACCTATAATTGCTACTAAATCGGCCAAATATCCTCCGCGGGCAAGCGTAGGCAAGACCGACAAATGGTGAAACGAGCAGGCACGCACCTTTACACGAGTGGGAATATCCGAACGACCATCCGAACGTAAAAAATATCCTAATTCGCCTTTCGGATTTTCGGCACGCACATAGATGTCCATGGCAGCCGGACGAATCTTTTTGGGCACCAACGCCTGCGGATTAAAATCGGGCGTACGGCGATGTTCGCCCATCAATTGATCCAAGCATTGCTCAATAATGCCAAGCGATTCTTCACATTCGAGCACACGCACATGGTTTCTGTCCCAACAATCGCCTACCGTTCCAACCAATCCCTGACCTACCGGCACGTTAAATTCCAATTCCGGATACACCGAGTAGGCATCTACTTTTCGCAGATCGAAGGCTAGGCCTGATCCTCTCAAAACCGGACCTGTGCACCCATAATTGATGGCTAAATCACGATCCAGCACACCAATATTCGCAGTTCGCTTAATAAAAATGGCATTTTCTTCTACGAGCGTTTTGACCTCTTTGATGGTTGTTTTCACCAATGGAAGTAATTCCTTTACTTTTTCTTCAAAGCCCTCTGGCAAGTCGTAAAACAAACCACCTACCCAAATATAATTATAGAGCATACGAGCTCCAGACAACCATTCCAGCAAGCGCTGAATATGCTCCCGGTCGCGCATGAGCCATAAAAAAGGCGTATACGCACCGATATCCATCCCATAGGTACCAATAGCCACAAAATGAGAGGCAATTCGATTTAACTCAGCTACTAAAACACGAATATATTCGATGCGTTTGGGCAGTTTTCCCTCCAAATTCATCATTTTTTCCACGCCCATCACATAGGCATGTTCACAATTCATCGCAGCCAGATAGTCCAGCCGATCGACATAAGGAATGATTTGATTATAAGGAAGCGCTTCCGCATGTTTTTCAAAACAACGATGCAAATAGCCCAGATGCGGCACCACATCCACCACAAGTTCACCATCAGAAACCACTTCTAAACGTAATACACCATGCGTCGAAGGATGTTGAGGGCCAATAGATATAATCATCTCCTCTGAACGCAAGTTCTCTACCGAATACTTATTAGGATCGGAGAGGGTGAAATTGAAAGGAGAAGCTGTGTGTTGAATGGACATTAACACAAATATAATATGTTATGGGTTATGGGTTATGCGTTATGCGTTTTTTTATTCCATATTTGTTTAAAACCAATCCTATAAATACCCATAACTCATAACCCATAACCCATAACCCATAACCCATAACTCATAACCCATAACTTATAACCCATAACATTTATTTTTTTCAAAAGCTCTTTGCAGAATTAAATTTATTTTCCTACATTTGCAATCCGTTTCGAGTGAAACGACTAATTATACACGATTATGGCTAAGAAAGGAAATCGCATTCAGGTTATTTTAGAATGTACTGAGCACAAAGAATCAGGGTTACCGGGCATGTCTCGTTACATCACGACTAAGAACCGTAAGAACACTACAGCTCGTTTAGAGTTGAAGAAATACAATCCTGTATTAAAGAAAGTAACTTTACACAAAGAAATTAAATAATCTTTTTAGAGATAAGATACTATGGCAAAGAAAGTAGTTGCAACGTTGAAAAAAGAAGGTGGCGTTAAATACGCTAAAATTATCAAGGCTGTAAAAAATCCCTCAACAGGAGCCTATACCTTCAAGGAAGAAATTATTTTGCAAGACGAAGTAAACGCTGCATTGAAGAACTAATTCAAGCTGATTTACCAATATTGCACAAAAAAGTCTCTTTTCGAAGAGACTTTTTTTTATCTTTGTAGTTAACACGTACAATTCTAACGATGGGCATATTCGATTTTTTCAAGAAGAAAGCAGAGCCTGAAATCCAGGAGGAGAAAGAAGCGCTCGACAAAGGTTTAGAAAAAACCAAGGAAGGCTTTTTGTCGAAGATCGGAAGAGCCGTTGTTGGGAAGTCGAAAGTCGACGAAGAAGTACTCGACGAACTAGAGGAAATCCTATTGACCTCAGATGTGGGGGTACCCACCACCTTGAAAATCATACAACGTATTGAGGAGCGTGTTGAGCGCGACAAATACGTAAATACCGAAGAATTAGACCAAGTTTTACGAGAAGAAATTGCTGCGTTGTTGGAAGAAAATGCTTCAACGGATGTGGCCAATGCCTTTGCCGAGCCGAAGCAAAAACCCTATGTGATCATGGTGGTAGGTGTTAACGGGGTTGGTAAAACAACTACCATTGGTAAACTTGCTTCACAGTTTCACCAAAACGGACTCAAGGTTGTGCTTGGTGCCGCAGATACTTTTCGCGCAGCAGCTGTTGACCAATTAAAATTATGGGGCGAGCGCGTGGGCATTCCAGTGATTGACCACGGCATGAACACTGATCCGGCGGCAGTAGCCTTCGATGCAGTCAAACAAGCTGTAGACATGCAAGCTGATGTGGTGATCATAGACACCGCAGGTCGTTTGCATACAAAGGTCAATTTGATGACCGAGTTATCGAAAATTAAAAAAGTCATTCAAAAATTCATCCCTGAGGCTCCGCACGAAGTACTTTTAGTATTAGATGGTTCAACAGGACAAAATGCCTTCAT
>JBEGQV010000079.1:0-6218 GCA_041180785.1 Bacteroidota bacterium
GTGGATGATGCCTTAAAATTAATTCACCAATCAGAGCAGTTGGAAAAAATTGGACAAGCAGCCAAAAAATTAGGCAAACCAAATGCTGCCAAAGAAATTGCGCAAAAAATCATACAATCAACCATCTAATATGAATCCAAGCATCGAACTTCAAGAAGTAAAACACGTCTATTTTTTAGGAATTGGAGGCATTGGCATGTCAGCCATCGCACGTTGGTTTTTAAAAAATGGCATTCCTGTTGCTGGATACGACAAAACAGTAAGTCCGCTCACCAAAATATTGGCACAAGAAGGAATGGACATTCATTATGAAGACGATGTGCGTCTCATTCCCCAAGAAATATTAGAAAACAGAGACAAGTGTTTATTTATCTTCACTCCTGCTATTCCAAAAGATCATTTAGAGAAGAATTTTCTGCTAGATCAGGGAATACCCTTATATAAAAGATCTCAAATTTTAGGATGGATTACCCAACAAATTCCAACCTTAGCTGTAGCTGGTACACACGGTAAAACAACTACTTCCTCTTTATTAACCCATATTTTAAAAAATGCTGGTAAAAATGTGACGGCATTTTTAGGAGGCATTACCCAAAACTATGGAACTAATTTCATTGCAAACGAGTCTCCTGATGACATCGTTTGTGTAGTGGAAGCAGATGAGTACGACCGTTCTTTCCTAACGCTTTATCCGTATGCTGCTGTGGTAACCTCCACTGATGCAGACCATTTGGATATTTATGGAGATGATGCTCAAGTAAAAGAATCCTTTCAGTTGTTTGTCAATCAAATTCAAGAAGGAGGATATTTTATACAAAAAGAAGGATTAGGATTAAAGCATAAGGATTTAGCCACAGATACGTTTGGGATTAATTCTGGAAACTTTCGAGCTGAAAATATTCGAATTGAAAACCACCGCATGGTGTTTGATTTACATTGTCCAGCGGGTACTATATCAAATATTCCGATGCGCATTCCCGGATTTCATAACATTGAAAATGCACTCGCTGCTGCAGCCCTTGCTTTGCAAGTTGGAGTGAGTTTAGATGAAATCAAAGAGGGTATTGCTACGTTTAAAGGCGTAAAAAGACGCTTTGAATACCACCTAGAAACAGACGAGCATGTGATGATCGATGATTATGCACACCACCCAACTGAAATTGCTGCATGTTTAAATTCAGTAAAAGCATTATATCCAAATGAAAAATTAACGGCAATTTTTCAACCCCATTTATTTAGTAGAACAAGAGATTTTTTAGAGGATTTTGGTAAAAGCCTATCGATTGCCGATGAAATTTATTTATTAGATATTTATCCCGCCAGAGAATTGCCCATTCCTGGTATCAATTCAGAATTGGTTTTAACTAAAATTACGCAAGAAAATAAACAGGTTATTTCTAAAACAGCATTCATTGAAACCATTCAAAAAAAGAAACCGAAACTTTTAGTGACAATGGGGGCTGGAGATATAGATTTGATCTTGGATGATTTAAAAAATGCCATAATTTCGTCGTAAATTTGTCCTATGCAAAGCCTCAGAATTCGTTTTTTGAAAAGAGTGATATCCATGATTATTTTAATCAGCATATGGGTATCTGCAATTGTCTTTGCCGAAATTTCTTACAAAGAGGTTACCTGCCAAGGAATCAAAATTAAACTCGATTCAGAAAATGAAAAGTCCTTACTTAGTAAAAAAGATATCGATCGAGTAATAACCGAAGAAGGAACCAACTATTTTTTAGACAAACCCCTCGACGAGATTTCCCTCAGTAAAATGGAAAATCGAGTTCGTAAAATCCCACTGGTCAAAAGCTGTGAAGCACATTTTGATTTTAGTGGTAAAATTGTTGTTTCCGTACAAGAATATAGTCCGGTTGCCCGAATTCTAAACAACACCATTGGAGGTAGCAACCAACCCGACCAATATGTGACCAATGATGGACACTTTATTGGAACAAGTTTATTATTTACTCCTCGAGTTTTGGTGGTATCGGGTTCCTACTTTCAACCCTTTCGCAAAAATTTAATGGACGAAAAATCCAAATCGCTGCTTGATCTTTTTAAATTTATTAACCAAGATGAATTTTGGAAAGCACAAATCGGACAAGTTGAAGTTGCCAAAGATGGAGGTATCATACTTATCCCCACGCTTGGAAACACACGAGTAGATTTTGGATTACCCATACACATCGAAAACAAATTCAAAAAACTTTCTGTTTTTTATAAACAAATTATCCCAAGTAAGGGCTGGAACAAATATCAGTGGGTTCGTGTAAAATATAAGAATCAGCTAATTTGTGAATAAATTGTAAATTCTGTATTTTTAAAGTTTAGATGAATACGCAAGTTTTTGTGTGCTAAATTAAACGAATTGCTATATGCGAAATGAATTTGTAGTTGGAGTAGATCTTGGTAGTTCTTATGTTCGTGCTGCCTTAGGAAAGCAAAATGCTGAAGGAACAATTGAAATTGTCTCTATTGCCCAAGTGCCAACATCTGGACATGTGAGTAAAGGAGAAATTATCAATATCAATAAAACTGCTCAGGCTATTTCGGAGGCCTTAAGAACTGTAACCTCAAGTGTTTCAGGCAAGGTACAAGACCTTAGCTATGTATCAAATATTACAGGTTCTCACATCAAAGTGCATCCATTTACGATTCAACAAGTTCGAGAAAATCCAAGAAATCCTGTATCAGAAAAAGAAATATATGATTTAACGCAACGCGCAAAAAAATCGATTTACGAAAACAACCATTGCGTTTTACATACCTTAACCTTAGGTTTCAAGGTTGACCAATCAAAAGAAACGTTAGAGCCTATTGGAATGGTTGGCACCATGTTAAATGGCGATTATTTATTTGTTACGGCAGATGAAGAAAAATTGGATACGCTAAAACAAACCATTAAAGCGTCTGATTTATCTTCCATCAACGAAGGCATGACCTTCTTTAGTCAATTAGCAACTGGACAATCTGTGCTTTCCGACGAAGAAAAAAATGCAGGTGTCGTATTGGTTGACATGGGTAGTGGAACTACTGAAATTAGTGTCTACCAAAACAATCGTTTACGGCATTCAAAAGTGCTTCCTTGGGGAGGTGATTTAATCACAGAAGATATTTCAATCGGATTAAATATTTCTCTTGAACATGCAGAATCGCTTAAAACAAAATATGGTTCGTCTTTAAGCAAAGAGATCGATGTAAAAGAAATCGTTTTAATTCCTGGAATTGCAGGTAGAAAGCCAACACCTATTTCAGCAAAAAATCTTGCCATCATTATTGAAGAACGCATCCGCGAACTTTCGGCAGCTATCTGGGTAGAAATCGCTAAAATTGCTGATCCAGAATCCTTAAAAGCTGGAATTGTAATTGTTGGTGGTGGAGCACAATTGCCAGACATTTCCGAAACCATTCAAAAAAACACGGGAATTGAAACACGCATTGGAGAACCGAATGAAAGAGCCCAATCGATTCAATTAGAAGAAGAAATGAATACTCCAGAATTTGCTTCTGCCATTGGGTTGATTAATATTTTCTATCAACAAATAGAAATCCCTACTGAATTAGAAATCGAAGAAACAGAAATATCTGAAGAGCGACCTGTCTATCAAAGTCCTACCAAAGAACCTGCTAAGCCAAAAGAACCGAAAGTGAATTTCAAAAAATTCCTGGATCGAGTTGTGGAAGTTGTGATGGGAAATGATGACGATGTATCAAAAGAATGGTAATAAAAAAGGGCTTATAACATAAGCCCTTTTTCTATGAGTAAAATTAAAATATGTATAACCTTAATATGTATCTCTTGTATACGGTCTGCATAACCAACATGCTCAACGCGTATTTCAGTTACATTTTTATATCCCGCTAGTTTACCTCCATCTTTACCGGTCAATAAAACAACTTCCATTCCCTTCTGCTGTGCTGTCTCCACTGCCTTGATGATGTTGGCAGAATTTCCACTTGTTGAAATTCCTAATAAAACATCCCCAGGCTGACCCAAGCCCTCAATAAATCTTGAAAAAACAAAATCATATCCAAAATCATTACTCACACAAGAAATATGAGAAGGATCTGAAATCGCAATGGCTGCTAATGCTTTTCTATTTTCACGGTATCGACCCGATAATTCTTCAGCAAAATGCATGGCATCACAATGACTTCCACCATTACCGCATGAAATGATTTTATTGCCTTTCGATAAAGCATTAACCATCTTATTTGCAGCAAGCTGAATTTGCTGCAAATTTTCTTGTTTTGATAAGAATGTTGCTAACACTTGTTGTGCTTCTTGCAGGGAAGCCAAAATTTCTGAAGATGCATTCATGTTACAAAGTTAAGGGATAAAATTAAAAATCCCCACCTGCTCCTCCACCACCGAAGCTTCCACCACCAAATCCTCCAAATCCTCCACCTGAAGATCCCCAGCCTCCACCAGAATCACCCCAATCTCTTCCACCTCCCATAAATATTGGAGGAAAAAACATTCCACCGCCACGAGAATTATTTCCACCTCCTCTGTTATTTCGATTAATAATTTTACCTATAATTGAAACAATGAAGAATACGATGATAAAAATAAATACCAAGGGAACACCTCCACCATCTGGTTCCTCGTCATTGACAAATGCTCCACTAGCTCGTGCCATCATTTCATCAGTTGCTGCATCTAATCCACTATAATAATCCCCCCCTTTTAAGGCAGGTTTTAAAATTCGATTAATAATCCGTTTACAAATGGCATCCGGCAAACGATCTTCTATGCCACGACCCGTTAAAATTCTAATTTTTCGATCACCCGTAGCAACAAAAATCAAAACACCATTGTTTTTATCTTTCTGCCCAATACCCCAGTTTTTTGCAAGATCCATCGCATAATCATAGGGGTCTCTTCCGTTCGTAGTTTCTTGTAAAACGATGGCAATTTGCGTAGAAGTAGAATCGTTATAAGCTTCTAATTTTCTTTCTAGTTGCTGCAATTGCTCTGCCTGCAATACACCCGACTGGTCGGTGACCAATTGTTTGGCTACCGGAATTTCATCTTTGGAAAAAACGCCAAGGGAAATAAATAAACCAAGAAATAAGAATACAAATCTTTTACACATGCCATTAAACTCCGTAAGAAATTTCATCCGAGAGTTCGTTAATATCGTCTTTTTGATAGGGAAAATAAATAGATAATGCCTCCCCTGCCTTTCGAATCCCAACCTCCAGGGCTAACTCAACTTGATTGTTGGCTAAAAGTGGTCGCATTTCATCACGGATTGTTTCCCAAAATTCAGCGGGAACTTTTGCATCGATAGCTTTATCGCCAATAATCGAAAATTTTCGATCTTTCAAGGCCAGGTAAAAAAGCACTCCATTTTGCAGATCTGTTTGATGCATTCCTAAATAATGGAAGAGCACCTCTGCTCTTTCGACAGGGTGCCCTCCACAATGACTTTCAATATGCACTCGAATTTCTCCAGAAGTCTTTCGTTCTGCCGACCGAATGGCCTTCAAAATCAATGATTCCTGATCTTCTGATAAATGCTTCATTACTTAGTGTCAAAATTCACTTCTGGTGCTTTCTCTGATCCAGCTTCTGCTTGGAAAAAACCTTTCTCTGTAAAGCCAGACATACCAGCAATTAAACTATTCGGGAAGGTTACAATTAATTTATTGTAATTACTTACGGAATTGTTGAAGTTATCTCTTTCTTCCTTAATTCGATTTTCTGTTCCTTCTAACTGTGCCTGCAATTCAGAAAAACTTTCTGTAGCTTTTAATTGCGGATAATTTTCAGCAACCACCATCAAACGAGATAAGGCACCACTTAAACCAGATTGTGCTGCTTGGTATTTTTGTACATTTTCCGGACTCAAATCTTTTGCATCTAATTTCATTTGAGTTGCACTCGCGCGCGCTTCAATCACAGCGGTTAAAGTTGACTTCTCAAAATTAGCTACACCTTGTACTGTTTTTACTAAATTAGGGATTAAATCAGCACGTCTTTGGTAGGCACTTTGCACATTTGCCCAAGACTGTTTAACATCCTGATCACTAGTAGCCATACTGTTGCGGGATCCTACACCCCAAAAAATTAAAAGCGCAATTACGCCTAAAATAATCCATCCTGTTCTTTTCATGGTTTGTTGTTTTATTTTACAAATGTATCTATTTCAATGTTTCAATATTCACATTTTACACTAAAATCATTTTTTAAGGATAAAAGTTCAAAA
>JBEGQV010000080.1:0-4315 GCA_041180785.1 Bacteroidota bacterium
TATAAGTTGGAATATTTGAGGAAGTTGAAAGTTGAAAGTTGAAAGTTGAAAGTTGAAAATGGGTCTACTATTTATTTTTTTGTAAATTGCATTTTCATTTTGTAATGTTAATGTTGGAAAAGAATTTTCAACTTTTAACTTTTAACTTTCAACAAAAAAAATGATCGTTTCCACCCCAGGGAGAATTTGCTTATTTGGAGAACACCAAGATTATTTGGGTTTACCTGTGATTGCAGCTGCTATTTCAAAGCGTATTCAGATTCGTGGGGATTTTAGGCCCGACCAAGCGGTGCATATTTCTTTGCCGGATGTTGGAGAATTAATGCAGTTTCATTTGGAATTCCCCTTAACATATGAGTTGGAAAGGGATTATTTTAAGAGTGTTTTAAATGTATTGTATAGAAGGGGGCATCGATTTGAAAAGGGATTGGAAGTGGAGGTGCGAGGAAATATTCCCATCAATTCTGGTACTTCGAGCTCATCTGCTTTAAATGTTTCTTGGGCGAAGTTTCTCTGTGAAATGTTTGGATTCAATTATTCTCAAAAGGAAATTGGGGAAATTACCTATGAAGCTGAGGTATTGGAGTTTACAGAACCTGGTGGAATGATGGATCAATATTCCACTGCAGTAGGAAATATTATCTATTTAGCAAGTGTACCTTCTATCCAAATTCAAACGTATCAGGTACCTTTGGGAACCTTTGTCTTGGGTGACTCTCAACAAGCAAAAGATACCTTAGGCATTTTGTCACGTGTGAAGTTTGGGACTTTGGGTGGACTTCGTAAAATAAAAGAAAAAAATCCTTCCTTTGATCTATCCACATGCACAATTGAGGAATTACATCCATTTGAAAATATTTTAACAAGTGATGAAATGGAATTAATTACCTCGAATATTTCTGATAGAGATATATTATTAGAAGCAAAAGAGATGTTTGAAGGAAGAACCAAATGGTCCGATGACCATTTGGGAAAATTATTAAATGATCATCAAAAAAACCTACGCGAATACAAACAAATTTCGACTGAGAAAATTGACCGCATGATTTCTGCATCACTTTCAGCAGGTGCTTTGGGGGCAAAAATCAATGGTTCAGGTGGGGGAGGATGTATGTTTGCCTATGCTCCTGAAAATCCAGAAGCGGTTGTGGAGGCTATCGAAAAAGAAGGAGGAAAGGCGTATGTCATTCGAGTTGATGAAGGCACAAGAGTGGAACAAGAAAGTTTATTTTATTAGATATGACAAAGAGATTATTGATTCTTGCCGGTGGTATGGCAAGTAGAATGAAAAAAGCATTAGCGGAAGGTTCAGATTTAGATCCAAAATTATTGGCACAAGCAAATTCGGTTACAAAAGGAATGATTCAGGTTGGGAAAAATGGAAAAACCTTAATCGACTACCAATTATACAATGCCCATTTGGCAGGAATTGAAGAAGTATTATTGTTGCTGCATCCGACAGATGCTGTAACACAGGAATATTGTGAAGAATTAATGAAAGGAGATAAGTGTTGGGGCTTGAAAATCTTTTTTGCTCGTCAGCATATTCCAGAAGGTCGCGAAAAACCTGCGGGAACCGCTGATGCTGTTTATCAAGCATTGACTCAACAAACATCATGGCAAACCGGACGATTAATTGTTTGTAATTCAGATAATTTATATTCTGTAAAAGCGCTAAATGCTTTATGGAATTCACCAAAGTCAGAAGCATTAATTGCCTATAATCGGGATAGCCTTTTATATCCGGCTGAAAGAATTTCAGCATTTGCCTTGATAAAAACTGATAAGGATGGGTATTTATTGGACATTATCGAAAAACCAACAGCAGAACAAGCGGCAGAATTACAAGCCATTCAGGGTACACTAGGAGTAAGTATGAATATCTTTGTGTTTGAGGCAAGTGTATTTTTACCTTACTTAGCAAAAACACCTTATCATCCAGTTCGTAACGAAAAAGAACTTCCAACAGCTGTATTCTTATATGGAGAAGGTCAGGGAAAAGGCTTTTATACCATTCCGATGGCAGAAAATGTTCCTGATTTAACTTCTAAGGAAGATATACTTGTAATGCAAAAGTATTTGGAAGATACGTATGGGGATTTTTAGGTTATGAGTTATGGGTTATGAGTTATGGGTTATGAGTTATGGGTTATGGGTTATGGGTTATGGGTTATTTTGAATTTAAAGGATAGGTAGAGTTTTGTAATTATATAAAAATTCATAAATTTCATAAATTTTTTACAATTGATAACCCAAAACCCAAAACCCATAACTCATAACCCATAACCCATAACTCAAAACCCACTCCATGTCCATCCTAATCGTTATTGCCTGTATTCTTTTATTAGTCGTTTTGGTGACTTATGTAAAGATTAATCCTTTCATAGCCTTTTTATTAGTGAGTTTATTGGCAGGTTATTTATTGCAAATACCCATTATAGATTTAGCTAAAGCAGTTCAAAAGGGAATGGGAGATACCTTAGGTTCTTTGGTGGCCGTCATTATTTTGGGAGCGATGTTGGGTAAATTAGTGGCTCAAACAGGGGCTGCTCAACAGATTTCAAGTTATTTAATCAAATTATTTGGTCAGAAGAATTTAGCCTGGGGACTCATGGTAACCGGTTTCGTGATTGGTATTCCCTTGTTTTATAACGTGGGTTTTGTGTTGATGGTACCATTAATTTTTACCATTGCGAATCAATACAAGATCAATCCAATTTATACGGGTATTCCCATGATGGCATCCATGTCTGTAGCGCATGGGTTTTTACCACCACATCCAAGTCCAGCAGCGCTTGTTGGTCAATTTAATGCTAATATGGGAACTACCTTATTATTTGGTACGATCATAGCAGTTCCCGCAATTATATTGGCTGGTCCGGTTTTTGCCACTCGTTTTAAGTATTTTGTAGTAAAAGATTCCGACATGTTCAAGTTGGAGAAAATGGAGGAAAGTCAATTGCCATCCGTTGCTGCAAGTTTTGTGGCAGCATTATCGCCTGTTGTTTTATTAATTGTAACCACCATATTTGAATTCCAAATCACGAAAGCAGATCCATTGTTTCCCATCATTAAGTTTGTGGCAGACCCTTCCATTGTCATGTTGTTTGCCATCATTATTGCAACCTTTGCCATCGGAATTTCAAAAACGCGCAATATGGAAAAAGTGATGGGGATTTATACAGATTCAGTCAAAGAAGTAGGAATGATTTTGTTAATTATTGCCGGTGCAGGGGCATTAAAGGAAATATTATTAGTATCCGGAGTAAGCAAAGAGATTGCCATGAAGTTGCAAACCTTGCCATTTCCTCCCTTGGTTCTAGGTTGGTTGATGGCGGCCATTATTCGTGTAAGTGTTGGCTCAGCAACCATTGCTGGCCTTACGGCTGCAGGAATGATTTATCCCATCATCGAAACAGCACACATCGACCCTAATTTAATGGTTTTAAGTATTGGAGCAGGTAGCTTGATGTTTTCACATATCAATGATTCAGGGTTTTGGTTATTCAAAGAATATTTCAATTTATCTGTCGGAGAAACGATTAAAACTTGGTCAACAATGGAGAGTATTGTTTCATTTGTTGGACTTATAGGAGTTTTAGTTCTTGAAAAGATTTTGTACTAGATATTAAAAAAATTCAATTATTATTTGAATTTTAATAAATATTTAATAATCTTGACCTTGATTTTTAATCAACAAATTATTATATCATCAATTTTAAACCCAATTAGTTTACATGAAAAAATCTTTACCCATGATTTTCATGTTGCTTTTTTTGTCGGCCATCAATTTGATTGCGCAGGATAGAAAAGTAACTGGAAAAGTAACCTCGTCCGAGGATGGTTCGGGGCTTCCGGGTGTAACGATCTCAGTCAAAGGTACTGCGAAAGGAACCCAAACAGATGTTAACGGTAACTATTCAGTTAGTGTATCTGGATCAGCAACATTGGTTTATTCCTTCATAGGAATGAATTCGCAAACGGTCGCTGTAGGAAATCAAAGTGTGATTAATGTGGCATTGTCGACAGATACGCGCCAACTATCAGAAGTAGTTGTAACGGGTACAGGTGCGGCGATCGACAAACGTCAAACTGCGATTGATGTACAAGCTATCACGGCAAAAAATTTACCATCCGTACCAACTGCATCTATTGATCAGGCTTTGGTAGGTAAAATTGCAGGAGCGCAAATTACCTCTGCTAATGGTATGCCAGGTCAGCCAGTAAACATTGTGTTGCGTGGTATTAATACGATCAACCGAGGTACAAAACCAATGATTTTGTTAGATGGAGTTGAACTTGGTTCAACAGACAT
>JBEGQV010000081.1:0-5478 GCA_041180785.1 Bacteroidota bacterium
TCATTTACTTGAAAGAATCAATGAGTTATCAAAAGATAAAAAATATGTAGTTATCTGTTACAATGGAACGCAAAGTGCAATTGCTTGCCGACTTTTGCAAGCAAAAGGTTTCACTTGTGAAAATTTAGTAAATGGCTTGGAAGGATATTTGAGTCTCTAACTGATACCCAATAACCCATAACTCATAACTCAACAAACTCATACTCCCCCTGATGCCTAAACCAAGTTAATTGTTTTTTTGCATAGTGTCGACTATTTCGCTTCAATAAGCGAATCATTTCAGCCTCCTGATAATCTCCATTTAAATAGCCATAAACCTCCTTATAGCCCAATGTTTTGAGTGCATACAGATCTTTGAATTTCTCAAATTGCTTGGCTTCTTCCACAAGTCCTCTTTTCAGCATATCATCCATACGATCATCGATGCGTTGATACAAAATTTCACGTGGACGATCTAGACAAATCTTCTGAATTTCAAAAGGTCGATCAGCTTTTTTTGCATTTCGAAAACTGGAATAGGGTTTGCCTGTCGACAAACATACCTCCAAAGCACGGACAATCCGTTGTGGATTTTGAGTGTCTACCTTTGCTGCATATTCAGGATCTAGTTGCTGCAATTCCTTCGCCAAAACTTCAATTCCACCATTTTCTAATCGCAAATTAAGCGATTGACGCAAGGCCAAATCAACTTCAGGCATTTCATCTAATCCATCGGTTAGGGCTTTTAAATATAATCCTGATCCACCAGTTGCAAGGACAACTGCATGTTTTTGAAAGAGTTTATCTAAGACCTTGAGCGCTTCGCGCTCAAAATCTCCAGGAGAGAAATAATCGTGAATGGAATGAGAATCTATGAAATGATGCACCACACCGCCTTGTTCCTCTAAACTTGGCTTTGCTGTTCCAATTGAAAGTTCTTTATAAAATTGTCGAGAGTCAGCAGAAATAATTTCTGTGTTGTATTTCTTTGCCAATTCCACGCAATAAGCTGTTTTACCTACAGCTGTGGGTCCCGCAACAACAATTAATAAGTGTTTTTCTTTTTGTACCATGACTTTCCAGACTTCGGCTTTTCACTATTTTTATTTGCAAATTTAGCTTCATTCTGACTTGATGAAAGATTATTTTTAGCATGTGTAGATTTACTTGACTTTGCCTTTTGTTCTTTCTTTTCTACGTGAAAAATCTTCATCGGAAATTTATGTTCTTCAAAAACAGGAATTTTCTTCCCAATCAATTTTTCAATTTCCTTCAAATCCGCTTTTTCTTCAATGTCACAAAATGATATTGCCGTACCTTTTGCCCCTGCTCTACCTGTTCTTCCGATTCGATGCACATACGTTTCAGGTATATTGGGTAATTCAAAATTAATTACATATTCCAATTCATCTACATCAATACCACGTGCAGCAATATCAGTTGCTACTAACACACGCGTTTTTTGCGATTTAAAATTATTCAATGCCGTTTGTCGAGCATTTTGTGATTTATTGCCATGAATCGCCTCCGCAGTAATTCCTGCTTTCAACAATATTTTTACCACCTTATCTGCACCATGCTTGGTACGAGTAAAAACTAAAACAGTTTTAATATTAGTATCTTCCAAAAAACTTAATAACAAATTGTATTTATTGTTTTTGTCGACAAAACAAACTGATTGGTTTATGATTTCAACGGTTGAAGAAACAGGTGTAACTGTAACCTTAACTGGATTTCGAAGGATTGTACTTGCCAAGGAAACAATTTCTGGTGGCATCGTTGCCGAGAAAAACAAAGATTGACGTTTCTTAGGCAATACCGCTAACAATTTTCGGACATCATGAATAAATCCCATATCCAACATTCGATCCGCTTCATCCAAAACAAAAAATTCAACATCAGCAATACTTAATAAGCGCTGATTCATTAAATCTAATAATCGACCTGGAGTTGCAACTACCACATCTACTCCTGCACGAAGCGCATTTACTTGTGGGCTCTGTCCTACTCCTCCAAAAATGACAGTACATTTTAAAGGTAAATGTCGAGCATAGGCTTGAAAACTTTCACCAATTTGTATAGCTAATTCCCTAGTTGGGGTAACAATTAATCCTCTAATACTTCTCTTTTTATTAAAATTCTTAGTGGCATCCATCAATTGAATAATGGGTAATAAAAACGCTGCTGTTTTACCTGTACCGGTTTGGGCGCAACCCAACAAATCGTTTCCTTTCAAGACTTCCGGAATGGATTGTTCTTGAATAGGCGTTAAATGTTCATATCCCTCCTCTCCTAAAGCTTTTAGGATGGGTTCAATGAGGTGTAATTCTTGAAATTTCATGAATGAATTTTGAAACAGAATAATGGGAAACGAATTTTCCCCAAAGCTGAAACACAAAGGTACGGAAATTCTAAAAAAAATGCTATTTTTGAAATACATAAGGTATTCAGCATACCTTCAACCTATTTAATTACATTTTTACATGACACATAAAAAGCAAAGTCTTGCTTACATCATAAGTGCTTCCTCCGTAGGGACGCTCATTGAATGGTATGACTTTTATATATTCGGAAGTTTAGCAACTGTTTTATCCACAAAATTCTTTCCTACAGATAACCCAACTGCAGCCTTTTTAAACACGCTAGCAACTTTTGCTGCCGGATTTGTCGTTCGACCTTTTGGAGCCTTGGTTTTCGGACGATTAGGTGATTTAATTGGTCGGAAATACACTTTCATGGTTACCTTAATGTTGATGGGGGGTGCCACTTTTGCCATTGGTTTAATTCCATCCTATGCATCAATTGGTGCGTTCGCACCAATGCTTGTACTTGCCTTGCGACTATTACAAGGTTTAGCCCTAGGTGGAGAATACGGTGGCGCAGCAACCTATGTAGCCGAACATTCCCCAGATGAAAAAAGAGGATTTTACACTTCATGGATTCAAACTACTGCAACTGTTGGTTTGATTATTTCTTTAGGAGTAATTATGATCACCAAGGCCTCCATGACCAAGGAAGATTTTGATGCATTCGGCTGGAGAATACCCTTTTTATTATCTGCCTTGATGGTTTTAGTATCTTTTATCATTCGCAGAAATATGTCGGAATCACCCTTATTTGAAAAAGCAAAAGAGGAAGGCAATATCTCTGCAAATCCGCTGAAAGAGTCATTCGGACACAAATTAAACTTAAAATATGTGCTTTTGGCTTTGTTTGGCGCAACCATGGGACAAGGACTCATTTGGTACACCGGACAGTTTTATGCACAAACTTTTTTGATCAAAATCTGTAACATCGACGACACCCAAGCCAATACCATCATGGTCATAGGCCTACTTATTGGCACTCCATTATTTATTTTCTTTGGTGGATTATCAGATAAAATTGGAAGAAAAGGTATCATGTTAGCAGGTATGTTGCTGGGTGTACTTTTCTATCGTCCGATTTTCGAAAAAATGTACCAAACGGTTAATTTAAGTAATAAGGAAAAAGTAATAAGTACAGAAAAAATTGATCGAAAAATGACTGCAATAGATGGCACTTCGGATTCACTTTTGACAACCACAATTTCTGCTGCTTATACAGATGGTACGCAATTTAAGAAGGTAATCAAGGTAACAAAATTGGCAGATGCAACGAAAGAAGCTCCCAAAGCAGATGAAAAGACTACACTAATCATCAATTCATCCGACAAATGGACTTTAATTGGCATGATCTTCTTTTTGATTTCTTTTGTTACCATGGCATATGGGCCTATTGCCGCCTTTTTAGTGGAATTATTTCCTACGAAAATTCGATATACATCTATGTCGTTACCATACCATATTGGAAATGGTATCTTTGGTGGATTGATGCCTGCGATTGCTACCTTTTTGGTGACTCAGGCAAAAGATGCCAACAAAAAAGCGGAAGCTGCCGGTGAAGCGGCCTTGTATGCAAAACCCTATTTAGAAGGCTTAAACTACCCGATTGCCTTGGCTGCGATTTGCTTCGTTATTGGTTTAATTTATATTAAAGGAACTGGTCGACACATGGCCGAATAAACCTAATTTCACATGAACACCATTAAAAAAATATTGGGAATACTTTGGATAGCTTTAGGCATTGGAGCCGGCTATTATTTGGTTATTTCACAAGCCTTACCACTTTGGAAATCGGGTGGAAATGACCTTGTCCCAGCCATCATCTATACATTTATCTTGGCGCCCTTGATTACCTTGGGAATGTCGACTTTTGGTTACTATGCAGTAACTGGTGAATTTAACAGTGAATCAAAATAAAGCTTATAAACAACCATGAGAATTACAAACTTTGCTGCCTATCAACAAGCTTATAAAGAAAGTGTGGAAAATCCAGAAAAATTTTGGGCAAAAATTGCCTCCGAAAATTTTGTTTGGAGCAAACCCTTTACCAAAATTTTAGATTGGAATTTTAACGATTACCAAGTCAAATGGTTTGAAGACGGACAATTAAATATTACAAGCAATGCCTTGGATCGTCATGCTGAAAGCCAACCTAATACCGTTGCTTTAATTTATGAACCTAATGAACCGGGTGACGAATCGATTTCAATTACCTATAAGGAGTTATTAGAAAAGGTTTCACGATTTGCGAATGTCTTGAAAGCCAATGGCGTTCAAAAAGGCGACAGAGTGTGTATTTATATGCCCATGATTCCTGAATTGGCCATTGCTGTATTAGCAACTGCTCGCATTGGAGCCATTCACTCAGTTGTTTTTGGTGGGTTTTCAGCTCAGTCGATTGCAGATCGTATCAACGATTCTGAATGCAAAGTAGTGATCACCACTGATGGGGCTATTCGTGGAAACAAGAAAATACCCATGAAAGAAACAGTGGATGAGGCTTTAGTGACTTGTCCATGCGTAGATAAAGTAATAGTGGCATCTCGTACACATACCCCAGTTTCGATGATCAAGGGAAGAGATATTTGGTGGAAAGAAGCCGAACAAGAAGTTAGCGCCGATTGTCCAGCTGAAATCATGAATGCCGAAGATCCACTATTTATATTATATACATCGGGCTCTACAGGTAAACCCAAAGGTGTAGTGCATACTTGCGGTGGTTACATGGTCTATGCAGCTTATACCTTCGCAAACGTATTCCAATACAATCCAGGTGATGTATATTTCTGTACAGCAGACATTGGTTGGATCACAGGTCACTCCTACTTGGTCTATGGTCCGCTCTTAAATGGTGCAACTTCTTTGATGTTCGAGGGCATACCAACATATCCAGATGCGGGACGTTTCTGGGACATCATTGAGCGACACAAAGTAAATATATTCTACACCGCACCAACTGCCATTCGTTCCTTAATGGGTTTTGGTGATTGTTTTTTAGAAAACAAAAATTTAAGTACACTCCGTGTACTTGGTTCGGTGGGAGAGCCTTTAAACGAAGAAGCTTGGCATTGGTACAATGATAAAATTGGCAAAGGTAATTGTCCAATCGTAGATACCTGGTGGCAAACTGAAACGG
>JBEGQV010000082.1:0-2914 GCA_041180785.1 Bacteroidota bacterium
CAGACCTCTGCCTAGCCACTCGGCCACAAAGCCCTATTCATTTGGGATTGCAAAAATAGGGGTTAGTTTGGGAAAAAGCAAATTATTTAGCATTGAACTTTAGAACTTTAGTACTTAGAACAGTAGAACTTTAGTATTTTAAACTAAGATTCTACAGTTCTATGATTCTACAGTTCTTAGTAATTCAAACACCGTTATCTCCGGCGGCATACCAACTCTGCCCGGGTAGCCTAAAAATCCAAATCCTCTGTTTACATATAATTGCTGGGAACCTTCTTGGTACAAACCGGCCCATTGTTTATAAATGTATTGAGCGGGCGACCAGCGATAATCCCCGATTTTGACGCCAAATTGCGTACCATGCGTATGTCCCGCGAAGGCTACATCTACATCTTTATATTTTATTCGAACTTCCCCATCCCAATGTGTTGGATCATGCGACAACAATAGCTTCGTTGCAGCCTCCTCTGTACCTTTGTAAGCTTTTTCCATGTTACCATACCAAGGGAACCGCTTACCAATTCCAATGTTTTGGACTCCTAAAATGGCAAGCTTATCACCCGATTCTTCTAAGATATGATTTGTATCGTTCATTAAATTCCAACCCATCAATTCATGGGCCTTCATTAAGTCTTGCAAATTTCTTTTTTTCGCAGCCGGACTTTCCCAACGAACATAATCCCCATAATCGTGATTTCCAAGCGTACTAAAAACACCTAAAGGTGCTTTGATCTTAGAAAACATTGTAAAATAATCTTCTACTTCTTTCGCCTCATTATTTACCAAATCACCCGTAAAAAATACTAAATCAGTTTTTGCATTTTTTACCATATCCACCCCTCCTTGAACTGCTACCTTATTAAAGAAACTACCTGAATGAATATCAGAAATTTGAGCGATGCGCAATCCATGAAAAGATTTCGGCAAATTGGGTATTGCCAGTTTCACTTTCTCAAGTCGATAATCATGAGCTCCAGATAATATCCCATAAGTAAACGCAACTGCTGGAACTGCTCCGGCGGCTACAGCGGCTTGGGATAAAAACTGACTTCGAGAAATAGGTGCTAATCCGGCTTTCTCCTCAGAAAACATTTGTTTGCCTCTGCCAAATCCCCAACGAAGTACACGCGTAATATCCTCAATTAATAAGAATATGACCATGAACAATTTCGACACAATCGAAACCATTACAAGTCCCATAAAAAAGACACGCAGGTTGTTCGTCCAAACACTCAAGGGCAAAAAATTATATGCTAAAATGCCAAGAATAACTAATGCAGAAAAAAACCAAAAAACTGATTTAACGGCCAATTGAATTCCAGAATTTGCCTGATGAACTGCTAATCGTACTGCCTGGTAAACATAGGTGTCGATACTTAACAATAAAATAGTAAGCAATGGAATAAAAATAAACTTGTTCATTGGCACAATTGAAATCTTAGCAAATAAAACTAATTTTAAGAGAATTTTGTTCCATTTAATTATCAAAGGTTGAAAATATCCATTTACGGTACTGGTTGGCTAGGGAAACCTTTAGCTGAAGAACTGCTTCAACATAATTTTGAGGTGCTCGCTCCTCATTGGCGAGCTAAAACTAATCAATTGATTGATTATTGGAAGCCACTCATAGAGGCTCCTGTTCAAGTTTGGAGCATACCTCCAAGAATCAAGGAAAATGGCCCTGATTTTTATGTAAACATTTTGTCAGAATGGACACATTTTTTACAAAATTATCAGGTTACTAAAATTGCATTTCTCTCTTCCACCTCTGTATATGAACCCGATGAAGAAATGATCACTGAAGAGTCAAGAGTCAATCAGGATTCATTAATTACACAGGCAGAGCACCTAATCATCCAATCTGGCATTCCTTTTTTAATTGTTCGATTAGGTGGACTCATGGGAGGAGATCGATATGTGGCCAAATATTATTCAGGAAAAACAGTTGACCGCGCCAACGGCCCGGTCAATTACCTGCATCTGGAAGATGCAGTTTCTTTCCTATCCAAAGCAATACAGCAAAACCTTGCTGGAATCTATAATTTAGTAGCACCCGAACACCCATTACGTAAAGACGTGGTGATGGCAAATTGTATGAAGCATCAAATGCCTTTGCCCACTGCCTTTCATGAAAATGAGAATGCCCCCAAAATTATTTCTTCAGAAAAAATTTCAAAGGCATTGCACATGGAGTTTAAGCACCCCAATCCTATAACGTATTAGTTGTTTAATTCAGTTAATGCTAAATATGCCATTAGTCCGGGACCATGGTGTAAAGCCGTTTCATCGATGTCAAAATTAGGTGTATGCACACCATTAATGATTCCTTTTTCTTCATTTCGGATTCCCAAACGATAGAAGCAAGCATCCACATGGTGTGTGTAGAAGGCAAAATCTTCACCTGCCATCCAGATATCTAAGTCAATTACATTTTCTTCCCCCATAAACTCAATGGCTGCCGTTTTCATCCTTCGCGTAAGCTCTGGGTTATTTTGAAGGAAAGGGTAGCCTTTCAACACCTCAAACTCAGCACTTCCTCCCATCGCCTCTGCGATGCCTTCGGCCAATTTTTTCATTTTCGCCAAGCCTTCTGCTCTCCACTCTTCATCCATTGCGCGGAAAGTACCTTGAATTTTCACTTCATTTGGAATGACATTGGTGGCTCCCAAGCCTTCAATTTTACCGAAAGTGAGGACAGATGGCAAACGTGGATTTTTATTACGAGATATAATTTGTTGCATCGCAACGATAATATGTGAAGCTATTACGATTGGGTCCACACACAAATCTGGCATGGCGCCGTGTCCGCCTTTACCTTTGACGGTCAAATACAATTCATCCGTACTGGCCATGTACATGCCTTCGCGGAAACCAATTTTCCCGACAGGAATATTAGTCGCAACGTGTTGCCCCA
>JBEGQV010000083.1:0-3424 GCA_041180785.1 Bacteroidota bacterium
TCGCCTATCACAATTTTCAGGTATTTCTCCTTTTCAATCGCTTGAAAAGTCCCCCAAAAATCAAACTCAAAACTACCATCTTTTGCTGCCATTAGGTAGTGAAATTCGCCGCCTACTTGTAAGTTGGCGGTGGCTTTCGGGCAATGCCACGATTCGTGTGCAAAGTTCCAATGGATTACATGTGCGGGGTTTGTCCATTTTTCCCAGACTTGGGCAATTGGACTATTTATTTGAGCTAAAACGGTAATTTTTTCCATGAAATATGAATGGGTTTCAATAAAAACACAAGTTACAATGAATTATTAATTAGACAAATTAAGTGGTTGCCAGTGCATTTCAATGATTATGCTGCGGATTTAAATCCGCAGCTGATGAATAAGTTTTTGTTCAATAGACAATTCACTATCAATTAGCCTTATAAGCAGATGAATTAATTCATCTGCTAACATTCTGAAATTTGAAAAATTTTATAATTCCATTTGCAATCGTTAACTAATTTCTGATATTTGACAATTCAGATTTTGACTCCGAGCAAATTGCAAGTAAAAAATTATTTGAGCCAATCCACATTAAAAATCAATCAAAATGGCCACTACTAAAGAAAATATACTAAAATCGATTTCGACTGTAGACAAAATTGTTGATGAAATGTCCAAAGTGACAGAAAATCTAATCAATTATAAAAAAGAAAAAGGGTCTACGCTCGTGGTTATGCGAGAAAATAAAATCGTCCATATCAAGCCCGAAGATTTATAGGAAATGTCTGCCACTCTCCTGAAAAAAGTCGAACCTAAAGACCTTTCCAATTTGCAACAAATTGGTAGAGAAACCTTTTATGAAACTTTTGCACAAGGTAATACAGCAGAAGATATGGCTAAATACCTATCAGAAAGTTTTTCAACAGAAAAACTACTTAGTGAAATTAACAACCCTTGCTCTATTTTTTACCTTGCTCTTGACAATAACCAGGTAATTGGATATTTAAAAATCAATTTTGGAGATGCGCAAACAGAAAATCAACTCGAGAACGCTTTTGAGATTGAGCGTATTTATGTGTTAAAGACCTATCAAGGGAAGGCCGTTGGACAATTATTGTTCAATAAAGCCCTTCAGCTTGCAAATGAACAACATGCCGACTTTGTTTGGCTTGGGGTTTGGGAAGAAAATCACAGGGCCATTCGGTTCTATCAAAAAAATGGATTTGTGGAGTTTGGCAAACACATTTTTAAATTAGGGTCCGATGAACAAACAGACCTTCTTCTGAAAAAAATTCTACTATAATCCTTTACGGTTTAGCATACGGTAATCGTTCAATTCGTTGTGTTTTGTGGTAACTATCAAGCCCTGAACAAGAAATTGTCCCAGCCATTTCTATATCCAAATATCCATCTGGGTGTAAACAATTTTTTGGAAAATGAACTTGTTCAATTTGACCAATGATCATAATGGTTTGATTAATTGCTAAATCAATTCGCTCTTTAAACTGAACACCCAATTGCACAGCACTTTCTTGTACGAAAGGTGCATAAAAATCATTTTTATACTCGCTCGTTAAACCAGTTACCTCAAATTCTGAAATATCTTTTGGATATCGAGCAGAGGTCTGGTGTGCTTTTTGAAAAATAGATTCGTTGACATGATTGATGGTATAATATCCGGTGGATAAAATATTGGATAAGGTATGTCTTTCCACTGAATCTGGGCGCATAATAAAACTAATTAAAGGCGGGTTTGCTCCGATATGAACGATAGAGCTGAAGATGGCCAAGTTCGTTTGTCCCTTTAAATCACGAGTGCCAATTAAGCCAATGCTTTTAAATCCACCAACGCTGTTAATAAAATGTGCCCTTTCCCGCAATTCCAATTGCATTATTTCTTCCAAGCGAATACAAGTCTTCATATTGTTCCTTAAATTAGTCAAAGATACACTTTGATTAGGTAAATTGGTGCTAATGAAAAACGTAAAAAAAGAAAACCTTCCTAGTAAAATTTGTATTGTTTGCAAAAGGCCTTTTTCTTGGAGAAAAAAATGGGAGCGTTGTTGGGAGGAGGTAAAATATTGCAGCGATGCTTGTAGGGGAAAGTCGAAATCAAAAAATATTCTGTAAAAGACTTGCGCTTTTTTTTACATTATTTGTAAAATTTTTGACACATGAATAAAGTTGTGGTTGTCCTACTAACATTTTTTTTACATCCACTTTTTGGACAAAAACCTGTTCCCGAAAAACCCCGGATATTAATAAGCACAGACATTGGCGGTACGGATCCCGACGACAACCAATCGATGACCCACCTACTGATGTATAACAATCTGTTCAACATTGAAGGATTGGTTTCCTCTCCATCTTATGGTGCGGGTAGAAAAGAAGAAATACTGCGTATGTTGGATCTATATGAAAAGGATTTTGTCAACTTATCAAAAAAACAAAAAGGATTAGCTAGTCCAAATTTCTTAAGAAGGATTACCAAACAAGGCCGAAAAGGCGGTGCTCCTTATGTTGGCTATACAAGTTCAACAGAAGGTTCCGATTGGATGATTCAATGTGCCAAAAAACCTTCTAAACAGAAATTGTGGGTGTTAGGTTGGGGTGGATTGGAAGATTTGGCACAGGCATTACATGATGCTCCTGAGATTCAAAAAAATATTCGGGTGTATTGGATTGGGGGTCCCAACAAAAAATGGAGCGCCAATGCATATGCATACATTGCAGCAAATTTTCCCAATTTATGGATGATTGAAAACAATGCCTCCTATTATGGTTTCTTCTCCAAAACCCATGAACTTGATCGCATCGAAGAGTCAGATTTTTATGAGAAACACCTTGAAAATGCAGGGGAATTGGGTAAAGATTTTGCAAACTATTACAAAGGCAACGTAAAAATGGGCGACACTCCTTCGCTGTTATATATGATGGATGGCAATCCGAACGATCCAACGAAAGAATGTTGGGGAGGTAGTTTTGAAAAGATTAATCGAAGTGCAAAAGTGACCTTCAATCGACTAAGCACCCAAAGAGATACCGTTGCCTTCTGCACCTTAGTTTCCTTTCAATTCAAAGGGCCAAAAATAAATGCCCCAAAAGATTCCATTGTTTTTTACATGGAAACGCCCTATGCCGGTGGGGCTCAAAAATGGGGTGGGTATTATTTAGGCGATGGTTTATATGGGCTACATTATGTACCAAAACAAGCCGAAACCATTCACTACCAAATTACCTCTTCCATTCCCGAATTCCCAAAAGGAGAAGGAACTTTAATTGTCACAAATCAATGGCCAGGCAAATCAAACCCAACTGACTTCCCATTAGGTCCGAATTGGTATTCCGATAAAAGTGACCCAAAATTATACGATGGAAAAATACAAGGTGGAAAAACCATTTCTAAGTGGAGAAAGGCAGTGATGGAAGATTGGGGGAACAGAACT
>JBEGQV010000084.1:0-2515 GCA_041180785.1 Bacteroidota bacterium
ATGTCCCTCTAATAATGGACTATACGCGCGAAGCCGCAGCGAGCTGGAGCAGAAGCGACAGTGAGCGTTCTAGTCTGCACCTAAGACGTAAGCCAAAATCCGGACATAATTATTCCACGGTTACTGATTTGGCCAAATTACGAGGCATGTCAACATTTAGGCCTCTCGCTACACCAATATAATAGGATAAAATTTGTGTTGGCAACACTGAAACTAATGGCGCCAATAACTCATCTGTTTCTGGAACTTCAATGATATCATCCGCCATCCCCTTGATCAAGGTATCACCTTCGGTAACAATGGCAATCACTTTTCCCTTTCTAGCTTTGATTTCTTGAATGTTACTTACAATTTTTTCATAATATGCATCTTTGGTGGCCACAAATAACACAGGCAAATTTTCATCTACCAAGGCAATCGGACCATGCTTCATTTCTGCTGCCGGATATCCTTCCGCATGAATGTAGGATATTTCTTTCAATTTTAATGCACCTTCTAGGGCCACGGGGAAATTATAACCTCGACCTAAAAACAAGAAATCACGCGCATCAGCATATTTTTCGGCTACTTCTTTTACTTTCAAATGTTCTTTTAAGGTCTTTTTAACTTTGCCAGGAATTTCACCTAATTCTTTAATATAGTGTTGATAATTTTGGGTTGAAATCGTTCCTTTTTCCTTACCAATTTTAATTGCCATCATCGCCAACACTGTTAATTGTCCGGTAAATGCTTTCGTACTGGCAACTCCAATTTCAGGACCCGCATGAATGTAAGCTCCTCCATGGGATGTTCGTGCAATGGAAGATCCTACGGCATTCACTACCCCAAAAATAAAAGCTCCTTGCTCCTTTGCTTTTTCAATAGCCACCAAAGTATCAGCCGTTTCACCGCTTTGTGAAATAGCAATAATCACATCCCCAGGACCAATAACTGGGTTTCTATACCTAAATTCAGATGCGTATTCTACTTCTACAGGGATACGACAAAGGGTCTCAATCATGTATTCAGCTACTAATCCTGCATGCCAGCTTGTGCCACAAGCAATGATTACAATACGCTTCGCCTGCGCGAAAGCGGATAAGTTTTGCTCAACTCCCGCCAAGGTCAAAATCCCAGACTCCGGCTCTAACCTTCCTCGCAAACAATCCGTTAGACTATCCGGCTGCTCAAAAATCTCTTTCAACATGAAATGATCATATCCTCCCTTCTCAATCTGCGCCAACTCTAAATCTAATTGCTGAATATAAGGCGTAACAGGCTCATTTCCCAGGTTTTTTAAGCTCACTTCATCACGTGTAATAATGGCCAATTCGTAATCATTTACATAAATTACTTTCTTAGTATATTCGATAATTGGTGAAGCATCAGAGGCTAAAAAATGCTCGCCGTCTCCGATACCAATCACGAGTGGACTACCCTTACGCGCTGCAATCAATCGATCTGGATACCCTTCTTCCATCACAATAATGACATAGGCTCCAATAACACGTTTTAAAGCAAATCGAATGGCTTCTTCTAAGGTAGAATTATTATTTTTCTGAATTTCTTCAATAAAATTAACCAACACCTCTGTGTCCGTCTGAGATTTAAAATGATATCCTTTTTGCTCTAATTCCTTTTTTAAGGACGCATAATTTTCAATGATACCATTGTGAACCAAGGTCAAACGTCCACTATTTGATTGATGAGGATGGGCATTCGCATCCGAAGGCTCGCCATGCGTAGCCCAACGCGTATGTCCGATTCCCACCTGTGCCGATTCGGTTACTTTTTCTTTCCAAGCCTCCAATTCACTCACTCGGCCCTTTTTCTTAAAACAAGATATGTGCTCATCAAATAAAGCAATCCCAGCACTATCATACCCCCGGTATTCTAGTCTTTTTAATCCTTTTAAAATAATTGGGAAGGCACTTTGAGAACCTATATAAGCTACAATTCCACACATATCGAATGATAATTTTAATTAATAATAAAAATTGAATATTTTTATCCATGCAAAATAGCATCAAAATTAGCCTTTTTACAAATTAAAGGAATAAAATTAATGACGAAGGAAACAATAAAAGGTCATATCGCCGACTACCTATTTGAGGATCAAAAATTATTGATTTCCTATTCAAAAAGTGTTTTACGAACCGTTGAAAATATCCAAGAAAATGTAGATTTAGTAAAGTCGATCACCAACAACACACCTGTACCTTTGTTGATTTTCCTAAAACCTTCTCCTATGCCCGATAAAGCGACAAGAGAGCTAAGCAAGCAAAAACTTCCCGAAATTTATACAGCAATGGCAATGGTATCTGAAGGTTCACTCGGAAAATTCATTATGAATCTACTGTTCAAATTGCAAAATTCGCCCATCCCTATGAAATCCTTTTCAAATGAAAAAGAGGCAAGAAATTGGCTAAACCAATTTATGTAAGATGCTTTAAGGCCTCTCTTTTGCTTAAGGAAGCTAAGGTTTGTTGTTGAACAAATGCACGAACCCATCCTGGGTTCGATCTTGCGTATTGAC
>JBEGQV010000085.1:0-4479 GCA_041180785.1 Bacteroidota bacterium
GGACTTAAACCTATTGGTGTAGAAGTTACCACAATTGGAGGTATTCTAACGTGGAATATCGTTCGAATGCCCTTGTTTTTTGGTTTATTTGTTATCTTTTTCATAGCTAGCTTGGCAGAGGCTAATCGCGCTCCATTTGACATTCCGGAAGCGGAGTCAGAATTAGTTGGTGGATTTCATACTGAATATTCTGGCATGCGATGGGCCTTGTTATTTTTGTCGGAATATGGCATGATGCTCCTTGTATCTATGCTAGGAGTAATTTTATTTTTTGGTGGGTGGTATTCACCTTTACCAAATGTCGGTTCAATTAAATTAGCAGTTTGGACCAATGGTATTCCTGGAGAAATTTCAGGTTACCTATTGGGTTTTTTCTGGTTGATGATCAAATCCTACCTGTTGATTGCCGTTCAAATGTGGGTGCGTTGGACGCTCCCTCGCTTGCGTGTTGATCAACTTATGTATCTATGTTGGAAGGTTTTGACCCCACTTGCCCTGCTTTTCGTCGCAATTTCAAGTATTTGGGTGTTGTTTAAGGTATAATCAGTAGAAATTTTTGTATTATTGAGGCTTATATTGTTTGTAAACTAATCAAAGCCTATGACCATAAGATTTACAAAGGTCTTTTTTTTAATCATTTTCTTATTTTTTGGATTTTCTACTGCATTTGCACAGACAACGACCTTACCTGCTGTTTATGGTAAGGTAATCGATGCGCAGACGGGAGAACCATTGAAAGGGGCCGTTATCGCATTGGATTTCAAAAAATCCGGAACAAAAACCGATAGTTTGGGAAATTATAAAATACATCTTCCGCATGGAGAGTATGTCATGAAAATCTCTTATGTGGGTTACAATCCTTTTAGAACTAGAATTACTATTAAAAAAGATGTTGAGCAAAATGTAGAATTAAACGATGTGACCAAGCAATTGGAAGAAGTAATCGTTTCATCCTCTTCTACAAAAAAAGATATTCAAACACCTTCTTTGGGAGTTACTATTCTGAGTTTAAAAGGGATTAAAAAACTTCCAACCATGATGGGTGAGGTGGATGTAATTCGTTCCTTGCAAACTTTGCCGGGTGTTTCCTCGGTTGGGGAAGGTTCAAATGGTTTGAATATTCGTGGTTCAAATGTGGACCAAAATTTAATATTTATTGATGATACGCCTATTTTTAATCCAACGCACATGTTTGGATTATTTTCAGTCTTTGCTTCTGATGCCATTCGCGATTTAGAATTATACAAGGGAGGCGTTCCAGCACGTTTCGGTGGAAGATCCGCTTCAGTGCTTGATATTAAAATGATTGAGCCAAATACAGAACATTTTAAAATGCAAGGTGGCATCGGATTGGTCTCTAATCGTGTAATGGCTGAAATTCCAATTATTAAGGAAAAACTTTCCGTTTTAGTGGCAGGTAGGGTTTCATTCAACGACTTTTTGTTCAAATTGGTTGCTCCCAATAATTTGAAAAATATTCGTGCAAACTTTATGGACCTTGCTACAAAAATTTATTATCGTCCAAATAATAAGAATACCATTTCTTTTAGTAATTATTACAGTTACGATTATTACCGAGTTGATTCTTTGTTTAGCTTGGAAAATGTAGTAGCTAAAAGAACAAATTTTGATTATGGACACCAAAATTTTGCAGTTCATTGGAATCATTACTTTTCTCCGAAATTAAGCATGATGTTGAGTGCAACTACTACCTTGTACAACACAAAAACTTATGCTCCTGATACAGTTAATACGATTAACCTAACAAGTTCAATAGACTACAAAAGTTTACATGCAAGTTTTGATTATATCCCGAATGAAACGCATAAGTTAAACTTTGGTGGTTCAATTACTCGATATGACATCAAACCGGGTACCTTGAATGATGGAATTGTTTCCAGGGTCTCAAGGGTTTATTTACCTGATGAACATTCAATGGAAGCTGGAATATATGCCGATGAAGAATGGAAAATGAGTGAAAAATTTACCTTACAAGCAGGCATTAGGTATTCTCATTATTGGCAGATTGGGGAAGGGACCGTCAATCAATATGCCAGCAACCAGATGCCATCTCTCAATTCAATTGTTAGTAAAAAACAATATGGTGCAGGAGAGGTTATGGCTTCCTATGGCGGATTTGAGCCAAGGGTCACGATGAAGTATTCCATTGGAAAAGACGCAACCATGAAATTTGGCTACAATCGAATGCAGCAATTTTTTCAATTGTTGTCGAATAATACCACTCCTTTACCAACTTCGCGCTGGAAGACCGCAAGTGAATTTATCAAGCCACAAAAATCTGATTTTGTTTCCTTGGGTTTATTTAAAACCTTTAATGAAAACGTCTATGAAACAAGTTTAGAGACATATTACCGAGATGTGCAAAATACAGTTGATTTTGTTTCTGGAGCAAATTTGCAATTGAATCCCAACATTGAAACTCAATTAATTACCGGAAAAGGAAAAGCCTATGGAGTAGAATTGATGTTGCAAAAAAAGAAAGGGGAAATGACGGGTTGGATCAGTTATACCTATGCAAGAGCCTTCTCTCAAATGGTGGGTGATTTTCCAGAAGTGCAAGCGATCAATGGAGGTAATTGGTTCCCGACCAATTATGACAAACCACATACCTTTAATGCAATGATTAACATGACGCCTACTACGCACCATAGTTTTTCATTTACTTTTTCGTATAACACAGGTCGACCGTTCTCGTCCCCATCTGGATTATATGAAATTGGAGGGAAAAGATATCCTGTGTTTACAGAAAGAAATAACGATCGAATCAGAGATTATCATCGTTTAGATTTTTCTTGGACCATCAACAATCCTTCTATGAAACATGCTCGTTGGGAGGGAAGTTGGGTATTTACCGTATATAATTTATATGGAAGACAAAATCCATATTCATTATTCTTTAAATCAACTAAATATGGAGTGCAGCCGTATGAATTAAGTGTGTTTTCATCTCCATTTGTTTCATTAACCTATAATTTTAAATTTTTATAAGATGCTTAAGAGAGCTTTTCAATTATTACTTGCAACCGGAATCTTAAGCTTTATTGTCGCAGCTTGTGTGTTTCCTGTAACTGACTTTGTGCAAAAAGATGCAACTTCTTTTATTACCATAGAGGCAGATATTACCAATGAATCTGGTACCTCAAAAATTCGAATCACTAATTCGGCCAATCGTTTACAATCGGTATTGATGTTGCCGGTTACGAAGGCAACTGTTTATGTTACGGATGAAAAAGGGGTTCAAACAATCTTTAAAGAAGGTACCGTAAGCGGTACCTATTTACCACCTGCTGGTTTTGTAGGAAAGGTTGGTTCTTCCTACCAAATGTATATCAAAACGCTTTTGGGTACAGAATATCTAAGTGATGTCGAGACTATGAAACCTGTTCCAGCCTTGGAAAATGTTTTATCTCAATTTGAAATATACGACCAATTTCCAAAAGGTGATCCAAAGCGCGTTGGTTGGTCGATTTATTTAGATTTTAAGGATAATGACCAAGAAGGAGATTTCTATCAGTGGAATTGGAAACATTATGAGAAAATACAAATTTGTGCTACCTGTACAGGTGGAGGCCTTTGGAATTTTACCAAGAATGAATGTAATGTACCAAGAGTACCAAACGACCAAATTTGGAATTTCCAATGTGATGGCAACTGTTGGGATATTTCTTGGAATAACGAAATTAATGTGTTTTCAGATGTGTTGACTAATGGGCAACGCGTGGTGGGTCGACAAGTAGCCCGTGTGCCTTTTGATGGTTATTCCGATTATTATTTCCGTTTAGAGCAACGAGCGATCACTAAATCAGTGTTTACATATAATCAATCTATCATTAGTTCTGTTCAATCAAATGGTTCCATGTTTGATGTGCCAGCTGAAACCAAATTCAGTTTAAACATTAAATCGAAGACCAATCCATCTGAGCGAATTCTGGGCGTATTTAATGTGTATTCAGTAGCTAAGAAAATATTTACGATCAATCGTTCAAAGAATGTACCGATTGGTGAAAGTGCTTCAATCACCCCTATGATTGGTGATGTATACACGTGTCCAGCTGGGGCAGTGGGTTGTCAAGAACGTGTTCCATGTTTTGAATCACCTACTCGAACAAAGATTACACCAGAAGGTTGGAATTTGTAAAAAAAATGAAGCATCTTTGTGCTTCATTTTTTGCTTATGATAGGTGTATTATTAGTTAATTTAGGCACTCCAGATGCGCCTGATACTACTTCGGTTCGAAGATATTTGCGTGAGTTTTTGATGGACGGTCGAGTGATCGACATTCCATATGTTTTTCGTTCGCTTTTGGTGAATGGAATCATTGCACCGTTTCGTGCACCCAAATCAGCTAAGGTGTACCAACAACTGTGGGAGCACCGCGGATCACCTCTGAAATTCTATGGAGAAGATAATGCGCGCGACTTACAAGAAGTTTTAGGAAATCAATATGCAGTTCGACT
>JBEGQV010000086.1:0-9540 GCA_041180785.1 Bacteroidota bacterium
CAAATGAAAAAGATTTTAACCAAGCCTTATCATAGCAATAATTACGTATCCGCGTAATTAACCCGAATAATTGTGCCAAAATAGATAATGGTATCCCTTTCATATCTTCAAAGCTATAAAGAAAGAAGTTGCCGACAAAACAGCAAATTGATAAATTGCATCATGAATCCATTAAAATTCAGTTATTTTGAACGAGAGCTTCAATTTCATTTTGAAGCAGGTACTTCGCGAGGTGTATTAAAATCAAAAAAATCATATTTTTTTGCCATAAATTACAATAAAAAACAATTTGTAGGAGAAGCTGGACCCTTAAGAGGACTTAGTCCTGAATTTCAAGAGGATTTGTTTGAATCATTTCAAGCATCCATTAATCATCAATTAAGTCGATCGATTCCGCAAGATTTAACAGAATTACGCAAGCAACTCCAACAGCATCCGTTTCAAGAGGCTAGTTTTCAAATGGCCTATGAAATGGCTTTTAGAGCCTATTTTAATCGCGAGGGAATGGTCTATTTTGATAATGCCTACACGAGAGGACAAAAGAAATTGCCAGTCAATGGATTGATTTGGATGGGGACTTCAGCTTTTATGCTTCAACAAATTGAAGAAAAACTGGCAGAAGGATATACCTGTTTAAAATTAAAAATTGGGGCCATTGATTTCCAGCAAGAACTTGATATCCTTGCCTCTATTCGAAAAAGATATACTTCAGCAGAAATTACACTTCGAGTTGATGCAAATGGTGCCTTTTCGATTCAGGAAGCTCCACAGAAATTAGCGCAATTAGCAAAATTTGATTTACATTCAATTGAACAACCCATCCGAGCAGGTCAATGGGAAGCCATGGAAAAACTATGTGCAACTAGTCCTATTCCCATCGCACTGGACGAAGAATTAATTGGAATACGAAATAGAGCAGAAAAAATAAATTTATTGGAAAGTATCCGCCCTCCCTTTATCATCCTAAAACCAAGTTTGTTAGGTGGATTTTTTGAAACCCAAGAGTGGATTGAATTGGCAGAAGAACGACAAATAGCCTGGTGGATCACCTCAGCCCTAGAATCAAATTATGGACTAGAGGCTATTTGTCAATTCACAGCAAATTATCCTGTTACATTGCCCCAAGGATTGGGGACAGGGAAGTTATTCATAAACAATTTCCATCCCCTTCTTCGTCATTAATAAGACTCTCAAAGGTGCAGGAAGAAGTACCAAACGAGCGCTTGCAGCAGGATCTTCAATCCATTCCACTTCTACACCCTCATTTTTTCCAATTTCAATTTCACCATCTGCTGTTTCAACAAATTTTTTCGCAAAATATGCTGTTGGCAATAGTACATCGGATTCTGGACAATGCTTATCATGCACTTTTTCTAAGATTTTTTCTAACTCATCACCATAGGTTTCGTTGAAATCATCTTCTAAATCGTGAAGTAATTCTTCTACATCATCGTAATTATCATCCGAGTAATTTAACTTACTTAATTCTAAACGTTTTTCTAAAATGGCCAACATGGCCTGATCCATCTTATTCATACTAAAAATTTATCCAATCAATATTTTTCTTTAATAATTCAAAAGTCTGTTTTCCTTCTGGGTAGGTTTTTTCGTCATACATGTACTCCCAAGAAGCTAAAGGAGGTAAACTCATTAAAATTGACTCTGTCCGACCGTTTGTCTCTAATCCAAACTTTGTACCACGATCATGCACTAAATTAAATTCTACATATCTACCCCTACGCAACAGTTGAAAGTCTTTTTCTTTTTTGCCGAATGGTTTTAAGGCATTTTCTACCATCAAGTGTGAATAAATATCAGCGAAAGCTTCTCCCACAGATTTAACAAATTCAAACACTTGCATTTTTTCTTCTAGATTTTTTGATTTCACATAATCAAAAAAGATTCCACCAATACCACGAGTTTCTTCCCGATGGGAATTGTAAAAATAATCATCCGCCCAAGTTTTAAATTTGGGATAGTATTTTTTATCATGGCGATCACATACCTTTTTTAATTGTTCATGAAACCATTTGGCTTGCTCTGGAACGACAATGTGTGGCGTTAAATCAATCCCTCCTCCAAACCAACTTTCTCCATTACTCAATTCAAAGTAACGAACGTTCATGTGAATAATAGGTACCCACGGATTATGTGGATGCATGACAATAGAAACTCCAGAGGCAAAAAAATCTACCGCTTCTGTCAATTTTAAACTTGTCACCATTTTAGGATGCAAGGGTCCATAAACTGCTGAAAAGTTTACCCCAGCCTTTTCTAAAATATTTCCATTTTTCAATACGCGAGAACGACCTCCACCCCCTTCTTTACGCTTCCATTGGTCTTCTTTGAATCGACCTTGACCGTCGGTTTCCTCAATTTTCTTACAAATTGATTCTTGTAAGCCTTTAAAATATTCAGCAAAAAACTCCTTTCTCATATCCTTTACTTTGGACCATCCTGCGACAATGAGTCGCCAGAACCTCCATTTTGACTTTCTAACAATGAATTCAAGGAATCTAATTGTGCATCTGATACTTGTAAGGAATCAGGCAATGTACTGTATGAACCTTGGCAATTAAAATCTTTTTTCACCACACGCTTGTCCAATTTTTCAAACGCTACCGGGATATAATTCGACAACTGTGGATCGTTCACCACTTTTACAAGATATCTTTTATACAGCGGTAAAGCTGTTTTAGAGCCCTCTCCCAGGGCACCTGTTCGAAAGTGAATAGAACGATCGTCTCCTCCCACCCAAACACCGGTGATTAAATTATGTGTCATGCCAATAAACCATCCATCTGAATGATTAGAGGTTGTACCCGTTTTGGCAGCATGTGCGGGAGCATATCTATTTTTGCGATCATACAATACTTCACCCTCATTCCAAAGCAATGAACTACCTGTTCCACCTTCATACACTACTCCTTCTAACATGGAACGAACCAATTGAGCTGATTCTTTTTTAATTACTCGGAAAGAAACAGGTTCAAATTTCTGAATGGATTTGCCATTTGAATCCTTTATTTCAGTAATTAACATTGGCTCCACATGAATTCCTTCGTTTACAAAGGCGGTATAGGCACCGATCATTTCATAAAGAGAAACATCAAACGAACCTAATCCAATAGAAGGAACAGCCTTTAGTTCACTCTTAATACCCATTTTTTGTGCATAATACATGACCGTATCAGGCCCCACTTCAGTGGTTAAACGTGCCGTAATGGAGTTAATACTTTTGGCCAATGCCCTACGAATAGGCATCATTGAATACGAAAAGGTTCCATCGGCATTACTTGGCCTCCACATTTTCTTCTCACCTTTTTCTTCAACTTCTATTTCAAAAGGCTCATCTTTCATCATGTAACAGGGAGAAAGATCTTTTGGTCCATCAATGGCGGCGGTATATACAAACGGTTTAAAGGTTGAACCTGGCTGACGCTTACCTTGCTTGACGTGATCGTATTTAAAATAATTAAAATCTAAACCACCCACCCAAGCTTTTATTCCACCGGTATAAGGATCTAGTGACATCATCCCAGCTTGTAAAAACTTTTTATAATATTGAATGGAATCGTAAGCACTCATGGTCATTTTTTCCTCACCTACAGCATTACGAGAATAAACCCACATTTCTCGTTTGACATTTTTCATGTAATGCCAAACTGAATCCTCACGAGTTGGAAAACGTTTTTTAAGTGATTTATAATATTCTGTCCGTTTGGCAACGGTATCAATGAAACCAGGAATTTCAACACCATGCTCATCAACCCAAGGTTTTTGATTGGCCCAGTGGTTATCAAATGTCCGCTGCAAGGAACGCATACCATCTTCAACAGCCTCCTCAGCATGTAATTGCATTCGCGAGTCAATTGTCGTGTAAATTTTTAATCCATCACGATACAAATCAATTTCCATCTCATTGGCCTTTGCCCACTCGTTGATGTATTTTGCGACGGCCACTTTAAAATAGTTACCCGTTCCGTCATATGGCGATTCTAAATTCGGTTTTAAGACAATTGGTAAAAGAGAAATTGAATCAAAATCGGCTTTGGATAAATAGCCCATTTTCACCATTTGTGATAAAACAACATTTCTACGTTTCCAGGCCTTATTTTGTGTCAAAGGCTTTCCTTCGTAGCGAGTTGGACTATAGGTTGTTGTGGCTTTCTGTAAACCAATTAAGATGGCAGCCTCCTGTACATTTAAACTATCGGGAGAGGTACTAAAGTAGGTTTTAGCCGCTACTTTAATTCCGTAGGCATTGTTTCCATAATCTACCGTATTCAAATACCACAGAATAATTTCATCTTTGGTATAAAATCGTTCTAATTTGATGGCGGTTACCCATTCTTTGGTTTTATAAATCAACTTACTTAATCCAGGAATATATCCTAATAAACCTGTCTTAAAAAAGCCTTTCTTAACACGTGTTTTAAACAAATTTTTAGCTAATTGCTGTGAAATTGTAGATCCCCCTCCGCGGTCTCCACCAGTAGCCATCCCGACTGCAACACCCGCCCAAGCCTGAAAATCAATCCCGGTATGTTCGTAAAATCGTGAATCCTCTGTGGCCACTAAAGCCTTGACCAAATACGGTGAAATCTTTTTAAAGTCACGAATAGGAGTCCTATTTTCTGCAAAAAATTTACCTAACAATACGCCATCTGCCGAATAAATTTCAGAAGCTTGGGATAATTTAGGATTTTGCAATTCATCTACTCCAGGCATTTCTCCTGTTAAAAACAAGAAATTCGTATTGATGACAAAAAAATAGATCGCAATATACAAAACCGTTTTACCCGTAAAGCGCCATATTTTTAAGATAGGCTTATAATATGCTGATTCTTTATCGACTTTAGCATCATACCAGGCTTGTAATTTTGCTAAATATTCAAGGTAAATTGTTTCTAGTTTAGTGCAGGAAACAATAAGTTTATCATATATTGATGAACCCAACACCTTTTTTAGCAAGGCTAAAAAAAGAATTCCTAATTTTGCGAGATAACGGAAAATTAGTTGTTTCAAATCACTCCAAACCTTTCTGATTTTTTGGAACATATATTTCTTTAAGGCTTAATCAATCTCTAATTGCTCTAAGATACTCATTAAATCTGAAAAATCTCTAAATCCTGGTCGATCCTCTACCCCGCTTTTTATTTCAATTCCTTTGATAGAAGCATCATCTACCCATTCAATCAATTCATTTTCAGAAAGATCAAAACTTAAAATAATTGGATATTGAGCTGACCAAATTTCGATTGAACTTTTTAAACCCTCATAATCAGACATATCTGAGCACTCCAACACAAAGGTTTCAACAGCCGGAGCATTGATGGCAAAAGCACTTGGTAAATTAGAAGTCGAAATATCTATTTTTTGTAAAATAGGTAAACCTAATGCTTGCAGCGCAATCAAATCTACTTTTTCACCAACTTGAATCTTATTAGGTTGGTATTCTTTAACTAATTGAATGATTTCTTCTGTAGATTTTGTTGACAATTCCGCTACAATTTCAACTCCAGCCAACCATGATTTGATTTCATTGAACTTAGCGAGTTCTACCTCTGGAAATGGAAATCCTAACATCTCTACTCCCATCCCTGCGCAATATCGTGCATCGGATAAATTCTGTAAGCCCGTTACTTTTACAATCGTCTTTAACATAATTTTAAATTGATTCCCAAATACTTCCTTTTTTATACGACTTTAAAATCCAACCACCTCCAACGACATCATTTCCTTCATAAAACACGGCTGCCTGTCCAGGGGCAATCCCACTTACCTCTTCCTCAAAATCTACATATATCTTTTCGCCATGTTGAACCAAGTTGCCCATTGTACCAGCATCTTTATACCTCACCTTTGTCAATGCGTTGATACCCCCTTCTGGAATTGTTTCATATTTCTGAAGATTCAATTGTCCGACTACCATTGCTGTTCGGTTTAAATCCTCAATTTTACCAATAACAACCTCATTGGTTTCTTTTCTAATTTCAGTTACAAATGCAGGAAAGCCGAAGGCTTTCCCTAAACCTTTACGTTGACCAATCGTGTAAAATGGATATCCTTCATGTTGACCAATGATTTTACCCTCTTGGTCTATAAAATTACCACCTTTTACCTGCTCCTCTAATTCAGGAACACGGCGTTTTAAAAAACCTCGATAATCATTATCGGGGACAAAGCAAATCTCATAACTCTCTGATTTGTTTACCAAATCAACAAATCCTCTTTCAGTGGCCAGTTCTCGAATGTATTGTTTCGTCATACCCCCTAAAGGTAGCAAGGTTCTTGCCAAACTTTCCTGAGAAATTCCCCAAAGCACATAACTTTGATCCTTCAGAACATCTACTCCTTTGGAAATAACAAATCGACCATTTTCATTTCGAATCTGTGCATAGTGTCCAGTAGCAATAAACTCACAGCCTAATTGATCAGCTCGACGTAATAACGCATCCCACTTAATATGCGTATTGCACATCACACAAGGATTGGGCGTACGAGCCTCTAAATATTCTTGCGTAAAATAATCAATTACTGCATCACCAAATTCTTCACGGATATCGAGAATATAATGAGGAAAACCCAAATTAACTGCAATGTGACGAGCATCATTAATCGAATCCAACGAACAACATCCTGTTTCTTTTTTATCACCCCCGGAACTGGCATAGTCCCATGTTTTCATGGTCATGCCTACCACTTCATATCCTTGTTCGTGCAACAAGACAGCTGCAACTGAACTATCAATTCCGCCACTCATGGCGACTAAAACTCTTCCTTTTGTGCTCATAACATCTAATCAGGTTCAAGGCCTGCCGAATAAAGTACAAAATTAGCTGAAATTCTTAAGATTTATGTCTTTCCATTTGAATAACTTCCAAATCAAAGATTCTTTTTTGATCAATCTTAAATTGGATTGCCGTTTGAACGGGATGAAACCCGTGTTTACCTGCGGCACCAGGGTTAAGAAATAGCATATTATTACGTTTTGTATCTCTTTTTACTTGCAAAATATGCGAATGGCCACATATAAAAATCATTGGGAGTCCTAAGGATATTGCTTCTAAACCATCCGGTTTATAAGATGAAGGAGCACCACCAATGTGCGTCATGGCTACTGTTACTTCTTCACAACGAAATCGAAGAATTTTGGGATACATTCTTCTTAAAACACCACCATCTATGTTTCCATAAACGGCACGTACAGGTTTGTTAGTGGCCAATAGAAAATCGGCCAATTCAACAGTTCCCCAATCTCCCGCATGCCAAATTTCGTCACAATCTGCAAGAGCTTGGTCAAGTCGCTGGTCCCAATAACCATGTGTATCAGAAATTAAAAGGATCTTTTTCAATTTACTGACCTTTGTGTAAAGAGATGAGCTTTTGATTTGCAATCAATTTATTTTCTTTCCATTCTTTCTTTTCAGCAGTAAATTTATCCAACAAGCTGGATTCATTTGTTTTTACCCAGGCTGGTTTTCCTGCATCCACGTAGGCAGAATACCAAAAACATGCCACCCGATAAGATGCTTGCATCATGCGATGATGAACACTTTTACCCAAACGATTTGCATAGGCTTGAATAAACTCTTTCGAATAGTATTTTAATGTTTTTCCATTTCGCTGCACATCTACATGTTTCTTATCCACGCCAATTTGGGCAGTAACCTCTTTTTCCACTTGAAACATTTCTGGCAACATAGCATGACTTTCCTTTAATACTTCAAAAATAAAATCCTGCGGATTTTTAATATACTGAATCGTATGCACATCATACAGTTGATATCCCTGAATATCGTTTTCAGGAACTAAACTTTCCCATAAAACGTGCATGCCTTTTTGCCCAGTTAATTGTCCATCGTGATTTACCGTGGTATGCAAAGGAACGTGGGCATCAGAAACGTAGTGTCCTAAGTCTGCAGCGTAAAACATGACAGAATCGCGTTTTTCTTCTTTAAATGCGCGCACTAATTTTTGATAAACTTTTGTGACTTCCCAAGGTACTAAACCTTGCTCCTTCAAACTATCTGAGCTATATTTCGCAACAGCCTTCTGGTAATCATGCGGTATGGAAGTCAAATAAGCTTTTCCGAATAAAGCCGCATCCATATCCAAGTAATGCTTAGGATCTTCCGATTTATCTTCATTTCTCCTTAGGTCCGGACGAACCGAATGTTTTACGAGATAGTCTTGATGCTGATAAAAAAAGGCACCTAAATCGTCTGGCAAAAAATAGATGGATATTTGTTGAAGGGTTTTATGTGCTAAAAATCCCCATGAAGTAATACTTACTATTCCTATGAGGCTTACAAAAGTGATGAGTTTAATTTTCATTGTTTTTGTCTTGAACATATATTTTAGGTGATTTTCCAAATTGTTTTTTAAAAGCTCGGGTAAAATAACCCGGATCATTAAATCCTACTCGATAAGCTACTTCTGAAACATTTAATTCCCCTGCTTGAAGAAGGACTTTAGATTCCTTTAAACGAACCGAACGAATAAATTCATTTCCTGATAGTGAAGTTACATTTTTTAGTTTGCGATATAATTGCATTTTACTCATATCCATCCCCTTTTCCAGATCTTCGATGCTTAAATCTGGGTTTGATATATTGGCTACGACAAACTGCGTAATCCGTCGTAAAAATTCATCTTCAAACGTAATACTTGTAGGTTGGTCTTTCTGAATTTCTTCTTGAAATAAGGTTTGTTGCAATTTTTTACGGAGTCGTTCTTTTGCATCAAGAAGTTTATTCACTCGAATTTCCAGGATATCTGAATTAAATGGTTTACTCACGTAATCATCGGCGCCTGATTGCATTCCTTCAATTTGACTCTCTTGGGCACTTTTTGAAGTCAATAAAATAATAGGTATATGATTCGTTTTTGCATTATTCCGAAGAGCCTTGCAAAGATTAACACCTGACATCCCTGGCATCATCCAATCTGTAATAATCATATCTGGCAATAATTCGAGTGCAATCTCTAAGGCCTCTTCACCGGTGGCGGCTTCAACCACTTGGAATTTTTTTGAAAATATTTCTGCTACAAAGGATCGAAGTTCCTCATGGTCATCCACTACCAGCATAATTTGTTTTTCTGGTGCAATTTCTGTTTCTGATTTTTTCGACTTAATGGCACTAATTTTTGCTTCTGTTATGCTTGAATCAGGAATAACTTTAAACCATTCTTTTTCAAATGCTTCTTCATTAACTGGTAACTCCACGGTAAAAGTACTTCCTTCTCCCGCCTTACTGGCAACAGTTATCGTTCCAAGGTGAAGTTCCACCAATTCTTTACAAAGCGATAAACCTACGCCCGTTCCAACTGCAGAAATGGCATCTGGTATTTGATAAAATCGATCGAATATATGAGGTAAATGATTTTCCGAGATTCCCTTTCCGGTATCTATAACTTCCAATTTAATCGCTGACACTTGTTTCAGTTGATCTTTATATTGCTCAATAAGCGTCAATTTTACACCTATTGAACCATCTTCTGGCGTATACTTAAAGGCATTTGACAATAAATTAT
>JBEGQV010000087.1:0-40209 GCA_041180785.1 Bacteroidota bacterium
GTAATTGTATGTTGTTCGTTTTTGGATTTTTGATGGAAGGGACGGTGAAGGAAAAGTTTGGTGATGAAACGTTTAAATTCCTTTGGTAAATTAATTTTCCCGCTTGTTGGTAGTTGAAAGGTGGACTTTTTGTACCTAAAGTCTGAATGGTTTCTTCTCCCCTATAGATTTGAAATATACCGCTTATTGGATCTGGTTGTTTGGATAGGATTTGTATGGTATTTTCTGTTCCCCAGAGGAACGTTGATGCCATGATGCTGTTTGTTTGCATTGTCCATGGTAGCGGTGAACTTGGATCTCCCAACAGAATTATATTTCTATTTCCAATACCGTTGGCATCTTTGTTTTTTACTTGTCTAACCAAATCGCCCAATCGAAATGATTTATCCTGAAGGTTGTCACCAAGTAGGGTATAGAAATTTTTTCCAAATAGGTAGTTGTTACTTTGAAAGACTGGCCTTGATGTGCCGATCACTGCTTGTGCACCACCCGTGCTAGAACAAATTAATGCCTCTGCTCCTGAGAGAATAAATGGGTTGTCGAATTTTGCAAATTGACAGGTAGCCGTTAAGAGCATGGGTAAATTGTTGTTGTTTTTTAGCTGAACGATGTCGTTGATGGTAAATATTTTCTCATCTGTCCAGCCGCTCTCAGAACCATGGCCCATGAAATGAATGAAACCGGCATCTTGCTGAAAGGCTTTGATGATTTGTTGGTTAGCGGCCGGACTCGTATAACTTCCATTGGTGATTTTCATGGGAAATGCATCCACATAAATCTTTTGCCGCTGTATTTGAGGTGCTTTATCTTTCAAAAGCCTATTAAAATCTTCTGAATCGAGGAGATGGATATTGGAATCTTCGTCGTCGGCAACAAAGGTAAAATTTGTATTTTTTTTAGTTGTTTTTTGTGCTTGAATGATTTTGTTAACCAAGAGGTCTGCTTCACTTGGTGATTTTGCAGGTAATCGACCGATTGACAAATCGATCGTAAAATTTTGTGGATGAAGTGGGTTGTCCCAGGAACCATTGATGTCAGTCAAAATGCCTAAATAATCATCACTTGCATAAGAAGCGAGAGGGTAAAGGGATTCTTGACTCTCGTAGGTTGGTATTCTTAGCGTATTTTTTTCAAGGGAATTTAATGAATTATTCCCTTTGTGATCCACACTGGCATCGCTAAGTAACAATACATAAGACAAAGGGGTTGATTTGTATTTTTTCTGAAAATAGATAAATGATTTTATGGCCGGTAAGCTTAGTTTTCCGGCAGCGTATTCATTCAAAATATCTTCCAAATAACGAACTTCAGTGGGAAGTGAAGTGCTATTTTTGTAGGACGCTAATTGACTTGCAGCGTGCTGATAGGCCTTTGGACTTATGATCAATAATTTCGTTTGATTGTTTAAGTTGTTGTTGAAAGGTGCAATTTTTTGAACAAAAATTGGCTCAAAAGCCAATTTAGAATCAGCCAGCAACAGCTGGCTGTTGTAAACAGGATCCATTTGAAATTTTCCATTTTGTAATTTCATCAAGTCGAAGGTTGATGTTAAGGGATGGAAAATCCATGATTGTGTTTCGGGCAATGCATCTTCAATCAATAAATTTTTGGCTGGTTTTGATTGAAATTCTTTGGGCCAGGTATACCAAGAATTATTTGCTGTGGTGAATAATTTTCTTGGATAAATGAAGCTAGTTTTTCCGATGTTGGCTGATCCGACTTTGGAAGAAAATTGAAATTCAACCGGAAACGTTATACAGGTGTTGGGTAGATTAAATCGAGTTATAAATGCTTTTGAAACAGCCTTTCTGTCATAACGATCCCCAGAAATTGCTTCAAAAGTAAAATTCTGGGAGTAATTTGAGCTAGTAACTTGAATGGATGATTCTTGAATGGATGAGGCAAACAAGGTCGATTTTAAAATTGCATTTTCAGTAGGAAGGGCGTCTTTACAAGGAAACGTGAAACTTTTTTTTTCACCCGTATAGATTGGTTCTGAAACCCATAATCGTCCAGATTGTAAAAAATTATATTTTTCTTCTGCTATATCAATTTGTTGATAATAAAAATTTTGCGTACTCCCTTGTACATTGCTCTCTTTTGGAATTGCCAGCAGACTGCTTTCCGCCTCCAAATTTATGAGACAAAAGGTTGAATCCGAATAGATGGTTGGATTTGATTTAACGGGGAAAAAGATTTTATCAGTAGGATCAAATTGCTGATCTTCAAATCCAACGGGAAAAATAGGAGTTCGGGTTAGGCTTCTAGTCGCTAAGGTGTCTATTTTGTGATCAAGGCTGTCGGTCAGATCGTTTGTGTATTGATAAATGGCAATTTTTTGGATACTGATTTCTGTTGGGGAAAGTTTATTGTTTCTAAACCAATCATAGGTTAGCACTTGTAATCCTTCTTTGGGAACATATACTTTTATCCAAATTCCTTTTGAAAAGTCTTGTGCATGCAGGTTGTGATGAAAGCCAATGAAGCTTATCAAAAATAACCATACATTATACCATCGGCTTTTCCGGAAATACATGTGCATTTTTAGAGACAAGGTATTTTTTGCCTGAGATTGGGTCCACACAAAAATAACGAGTTCTATTAAGTTTTTGTTTGATTAGTCGGAGGTTTTTAATGGTAAAGCTTGAATTTTCAGGTAAATCTTTTAGCAAGACAGTTGAACTTGAAGGATCATAGGTTTTTAAAATTTCCACTAACGGGGCGTAAGATGCGGAAGATGCGGATGGATTTTTTAAATAATTCGTTAAGACAAGGATTAATTCCTTAGGTAATAATGCATCATCTAAAATGGGATCAAATAATTCCTTAAAATTATTTTTCCATTCCATTCCATGTGGGAGTACCTTGTTTTTATGTTGCAAGAAGGTGATTAAATGGGCGACTTCATGTAGATAGGTGACAAGGAAGGCAAATGGGTTTAAATTGTGATTAACGGTTATCGTATGTCCTGTGGAAGGGTGATATCGGTAATCACCATATTTGGAATGCCTGGATTTACTTACGATGAACTTAAAGGAATGTTCATCCCAAAGTTGAAAGCAGTATTCCGCAACTGATTTGGGGAAATGGTCAAAAAAGGAATGAATTACGTTACTTTTCATAGGGCATAAAAAAAGTCCTTCGTAACCGAAGGACCTTTTTCTCGAATTCGTAATGAATTACTTAGCAGCAGCAGTATCAGCAGCAGCAGTATCAGCAGCAGCAGTATCAACAGCAGCAGCTGCAGTATCAACAGCTACAGTATCAGCAGCAGCTTCAGTTTTCTTCTCACCACAAGAAGCTAAAGTAACCATTCCAGCAACGAATGCTAAAGCGAATAATTTTTTCATTTTTGTAATATTTTAAGGTTTGAGCCACAAAACTATAACAATAATTAATACGACGCAATTATTTTTAAGAAATTTTTAAGATTTTTTTAAGAATTGACTAATTTTTCTTAAAAACTGGCTTAATTTATTTTATTAAGGCCTTAAATCGATCATAAAATCCACTACTTTTAAAAGTAAAGGTTTTATGTAAAATATAATTTGATAAAAAACTAAAACCCATCCCGACAATCGTGGAGCTTGTTTGGGAAATGTTTACTTTTTTTCTTGAAAGAGGAATGTGAAATAGAAGATCCGATTCAAATTTGTTCAAAATAGAATAAGTTGCCACGCTAAAAAACCAAGTGACAAATCCTGAGAACATAGCAACCATTAAAAACTTGATCATTTCTCTTTTGGTTTTATTGGAATTTCTTGCGTCGAAAGCGAAGAGTTTAGTCAAAATAAAACCTACTACCAAGGCGATTAAATAAGCCGGAAAAATGGATTTTTCGTAGGACAATGCGAACCAGTCTTTTAGTAGAGACCCACTAACTAATTGAACAATTGCACCCGTACCAGCCACTAAAAAGTATGCCCAGAGATCTTTTTTGTTAAATACGTTTGTGGAGGTTGCTGTCAAAATTAGAAGATTGATTTAACTAAATTAGGGTAGATACCAAGCACTAATGTGCTAATACAAGCAAACCATAAGGCAATTTTAAAAAGTACTGGTGTGTGTATTTTTTCAATACTCCCACTATTAAAATATACTGATGTGATTCCTTTGAAATAATAATAAATACCAACAGCAGACATTAATACTGCGATGATGATTGGATAGGTTAGGTTTTTGTTAAACATATCATTGAAGACAAAAAACTTTCCCCAAAATCCAGCGGTTAATGGGATTCCTGCCAGGGATAAAATAGCTATTGTAAAGGCGAAAGCTAAATCTGGATTGTTTTTAGCTAAGCCATTTAGTGCATTAAAGCTTTCGGGTTGTTCATTTCTTCCTCTTTGATAATCTGCCACCACCATGATGACAGCAAACGATACCGCAGTTGCTAAGGTATAGGCAAGGCTATAATATAAAATATTGGAGGAAGTCGAAGGTTGGTTAGCGCAAACTGTTAACAACATATAACCTGCATGGGAAATACTTGAAAAAGCCAACATTCTTTTCGCACTTTGTTGATATACTGCAGAGATATTTCCAATAATTAAGGTGATTACCGTGATGAAATAAACAACGATAATCCAATTTTTTTGTAGTCCACCAAACATCATATCTAAGATGTGATAAATCGCAGCGAATCCAGCCGTTTTAACGACAGTCGACATAAACATGGTGAATATCGTAGGTGCTCCTTCGTACACATCGGGTGTCCAGAAGTGGAAAGGCGCTGCAGAAATCTTAAACAATAAACCTATGGCCATTAGAATGACACCAGCATATAAAAAACTTGGCAAAGATTCAGGTGCAGTATGGCTTAACGAATACATGATTCCTGCAACATATAATGATCGGGTTGAACCATAGATGAGTGCAATGCCGAAAAGTAAAAATCCTGTAGCAAAAGAACCCATTAAAAAGTATTTTAATGCAGCTTCATTGGAGCGCAAGTTTCTTTTGTCGGAACCCGTAAGAACATACATGGCAACCGAAAGAATTTCTAAGCCAACAAAAAGCATGATTAAATTTTCAAAAGATACCATTAAGATGGCTCCAACTAATGAGAACAATAAAATGGCATAGTATTCAGCTGGCTGGGTATAGACTTCATCCTTTCCAAATCCATTGGAAAAGGCAACGACTAATAATCCGGCTAATTGAATGATTAGGCTAAAATTAATCGACAAATTGTTGGTCTTAAACATATTGCCAAACCATACATATTCATGGTTCCAATCCATGGCAGTTAGCGCCATACTTACCATGATAAAGAGTAAAGTAACAACTTGAAGGCTTTGGCGTTTAAACGAAAAACCTAAAAATAAATTAACAATGCCGAATAGAGATAATGCGATTACGGGCGTCATATGTTCTTTTTTTACTTAATCCACTTAGATAAAAGATCAACCGCAGGTTGACTATAATTTAAAATTACCGAAGGAACAATTCCCCCTACAATCACTAAAATACTTAGTGGAATAATGACTAATTTTTCACAAATCGTTAAATCTTCAAAGTTGGATGTTACTTTTGAAGCATTTCCGAAGATTGATTTTTGGATCATGCGTAAGGTATATACGGCACCTAAAATAATGGTAATACCAGCAATGATACCAATGGTGATATCATAATCAAATACACTTTTTAATAATAAAAATTCACCAACAAAACCATTTGTTAATGGAAGTGCGACGGAACCTAAACTCAATACAATGAGTCCGACTGTTAAGAAATAGGACGATTGGGTGATCCCACCTAATTGTGCTAATTCTCTTGTTTTCGTTCTTCTTTCAATGACTTCAACAATAAAGAATAATCCAACAATATTGATCCCATGAGATAACATTTGGTATAAAGCGCCTTGTATTCCTTCTGGTGATAAAGTTAACATCCCTGCCGACATCAATCCAACGTGAGCAAAAGAAGAATAAGCTAATAAACGTTTCATGTCTTTTTGTTGGATGGCAATGATAGAACCATATAATACGCCAACCACTGAAAGGATGATCACAATTCCACCCCAATTTGCAATTCCAACCGGGAACATGGGAACAATCATTCGAATGACGCCATATGTACCCATTTTTAACATGATGCCAGAAAGCATCATTGTACCTTGCGCAGGTGCTACCGTATAGGTATCAGGTTGCCAAGTATGAAAAGGGAACATGGGCATTTTAATTGCAAAAGCTACAAAAAATGCTAAAAATAAGAGACTTTGTTCCTTAATACTTAAAATAGATGCAGTTTGGTAAAGTGTTTCAAAATCTGCTGATGGAATTTCACCTGGAGTTCTTAAATACACATAAATCAATCCGATTAATAAAAACAGGGACCCAAATAACGTGTAAACAAAGAATTTAAAGGAAATTGGATTTCTATTTTCTCCACCGTATAAATTGATGATAAAATAGATCGGAAGTAAAGAGGCCTCAAAAAAGAAATAAAATAAGAAGGCATCCTTGGCCATAAATGCACCAAGCATGGCTGCTTGCATGGTTAAAATCAAACCTAAATATCTCGCATCAGCTGATTTTTCTGAATTTGATGTTGTGCCAATGATGAAGGGAACCAATAAAGTACTTAAAAGGATAAGTACGCCATTGATACCATCAATGAATAAAGCAAACTTTAATCCTGCTTCCGGAATCCATGGCTGAATAAATTCAGTTACACCTGTTGCTTCTTTAGCTTGACAAAGTAACAAGACGGCTACAATTAGTTCTACGATAGAGCCCCCTAATGCAAGACTAAATGCTTTCGCAGGCTTTGCAATCAGTAGAAAACTGCCAAGCAACAAGGGAAATAAAAGTACAAATAATAAATACATTCCTTTTTAATTTCGTTTAGTTAAAACATCCAACTTTTTAGCGTCCATGCTAAAATAATAGCAATCGACACAACCATCATAAATACGTAAAATCCGATTGTTCCAGCTTGGATTTTTCTAATTTCATTTGAACTACTTTTTACAATTTTTCCAACAGTTTCTACCAATAAATCAATCACTAAGAAATCGACAAATTGATAAAAGAAAGATGATAAAAAGTTAACAGGTTTTACAAATAGGAAATTATAGGCTTCATCAATGTAAAATTTGTCGTAAATGATTTTTTGTACACCACTAATTTCTGCATCTGCAACTGGTACTGATTTTTTCGAGCCATATATTTGAATGGCAATAATTGCAGGAATAAATGCTGCAGCCAAGGGAGCTAAAAACTCTAGACTAGCAACATGTACTTCTAATGCTTCAGCAGATCCCTCTGGTAAAATTGGACTCAACCAGTGAGCTAAAAATTCATTTCCACCCACAAAAGCTGGTAAATTGATGAATCCTCCTATGACGGATAAAACAGCCAAAATGATTAATGGCAAGGTCATGGCAATCGGCGATTCATGCAAATGATCTGCTTGGTGTTCGGTTCCACGAAAATCTCCATGGAATGTCACTAAAAATACACGGAACATGTAAAAGGATGTCAATGCGGATCCAACGATTGCTAAGCTCCACATAATCATGTCATGATGATATAAATGGGCCAATATTTCATCTTTTGAAAAGAAACCAGCAAATGGAGGAATACCTGCAATCGCAATTGTTCCTAATAAAAAGGTGATATAGGTGATAGGTAATTTGGATTTTAATCCTCCCATTTTACGAATATCTTGCTCATCAGACATGGCATGAATCACGGATCCTGCACCTAAAAATAACAGGGCCTTAAAGAATGCATGGGTCATTACATGAAAGAAAGATGCTGTATAAGCAGAAGCTCCTAAACCCATAAACATATACCCTAATTGCGATACAGTTGAATAGGCAAGTACTTTTTTAATGTCATTTTGGAACAATCCGATGGCAGCACCTAATATTGCGGTAGCCAAACCAATCCAACCGATGAAATGTAAAACCTCTGGACTTAATTCAAATAAAGTATTTGCACGAATCACCATGTAAATACCCGCAGTAACCATCGTAGCTGCGTGAATTAAAGCGGAAACAGGTGTTGGGCCAGCCATTGCATCTGGTAGCCAAGTAAACAATGGAATTTGTGCTGACTTACCCATTGCACCAATGAATAAACAAAAGGCGATTAGTCCTACATTAGTACCAGATCCAGCTTTAATGGCTTCAAATACTTCTTGATACGAAGCAGTTCCAAACTCTTGAAAAATTAAAAAGATACCAATTAAAAAACCTAAATCACCAATTCTATTCATGATGAACGCTTTTCGTGCAGCATCACCATAACTGTTTTTCTGATTCCAAAATCCAATTAATAAATACGAACATAATCCAACGCCTTCCCATCCGATAAACAAGGTGACAAATCCGGAACCCATTACCAGAATCAACATGAAAAACACGAAAAGATTTAAAAAGGCAAAAAATTTGCCAAATCCTGCATCATGCGACATGTAAGCGCTAGAATATAAATGAATCAAGGTTCCTACCCCTGTAATGATCAATAGCATCATGATCGATAGTTGATCAATTTGAAGTGCTAAAGGAATGGATAATTCGCCCACTTGAATCCAATCTGCGATTGGAATAAGTTGTGCATTTCCATCAAAATTGAAGAAAAGTTGTAGGGATAAAGCAAACGCAGCCAGCGGAGGAATACTTCCAATCACCCCAGCAATTTGTTTCGGTAACTTAGGAAATGCCAATCCATTTATTAGAAATCCAATAAATGGCAAAAGCGGTATGAGTAGTGCGGATGACATATTAATTTTTTAACTTATTTAACAAGCCTATATCGATTGTTTGAATGTTTCGGTAAATCATCACTATAATGGCTAGTCCCACAGCTACTTCTGCAGCAGCTACAGCCATGATGAAAAATACAAAAATTTGACCGGCTGGGTCTGAAAAGTAAGATGAGAATGCAGCCAGTAATAAATTTACAGCATTCAACATCAATTCAATGGCCATAAATACAATAATGGCATTACGTCTGGTCAATACGCCTAACACACCAATGCAAAACAAAGCAGAACTTAGTAATACGTAATGAGTTAAAGGTATGGTTCTAATTATATCAGGTATAGACTGCATAAATCTGTCGGTTTCGATTTCAATTTATTTGAAATCATTGAAAGCTTTTTTGCGTGGCAAAAATACTAAATAAACTGAAAAAATCGAATAAAAAATCGATTAACGTTGAAATCCCTTTAATTTAATTTCAGTTAATTTTCTTTTGGTGTCAAGCGGAAACTCGCCTTTCATGATCCAATCATAATAGGAGGGGTCAGATCTTAACACATCAACCACCGGTCTTCCAAGATGTTTACCAAAATTAAACACGGCCACTTGCTCTTTATTGTATACCATTCTACCCGCAAAATCAATTAAATTATTGGTAGTTAATTGACTTAAAACGCCCATATCATTTTGAATTGGGAATACTTCTTTTCCCTCTTCATTCAATCGAGAAACGTTTTCGTAATGTTTTACTTGGGCGTTTAATACTTCTAGTGTTGCTAACACATCTGCTTCAGCGGAGTGCGCATTGATTAATTCTTTCTGGCAGTAAAATTTATAGGCAGCAGATAAATTTCGAGGTTCCATTAAATGAAAGATCCGTTGGGCATCAATCAATTTTCTGTTTTTTAAGTCAAATTCAACGTCATTTCTTAAAAATTCCTCAATGAGCATGGGCACATCAAATTTGTTTGAATTGAAACCTGCAAGGTCGCAACCGTCAAGAAATTGTGCCAATGATTTGGCAACTTGTCTAAAATTGGGTTCATCTTTTACATCTTCATCATATATTCCATGCACCAAGGAAGCCTCTAAGGGTATCGGAATGCCTGGATTAATGCGACGCGTCTTAACTTCAATACTTCCATCGATGTTGGCCTTTGCAATGGCTATTTCTACAATTCGATCTTTTTGAATTTGAATCCCTGTTGTTTCCAAATCAAAAAAAGCCAAGGGCTTTTTTAAATTTAATTGATGCTGCATAATTTTAGGTTATTAACAAAGGTAACTTATTATTACTTTTGTTGTATGATTTTTACCCCAAAAGCCATATTTTTTGATTGGGACCATACCCTTTGGGACCATGATGCCAATGCAAAAGAATCGTTGTCGGAACTTTTTCACGACTTTGAATTGTCAAAAAAAAGTATTCATACCTTTGAATCATTTTTTTCCTTGTATCAACAAATCAATCACCAGCTTTGGGAAGATTATCAATACGGTAAAATCGATCAGCAAACCCTTCGAGAAACGCGCTTTAAAAAAATCTTTGATGCCATTGAGGTCGTTGGACCCCATATTGAATTTGGAGATGAATTTTTACATCGGACCCCCAGAAAAACAATGATGATTCCGGGTGCGGTTGAACTCATTGAAAAATTAGCGACTAAGTATCCATTGTTTGTCTTGACCAATGGTTTCAGTGATGTCCAAGATATTAAAATTTCAGGCTCAGGCCTGAAAGGTTATTTTGAACATATTATTACGTCTGAACAAGCGAATGCTAAAAAACCGGATGCGGTTTTTTATCAGTACGCTTTATCACTTGCTAAATGCAAGCCGGAAGAGGCGCTTATGATTGGCGATCATGAAAAAATTGATGTTTGGGGTGCTGAGCAAGTAGGAATTCCTGCTATTCATTTTTGTGAAAATGGCACGTTTAGTCTAGCCTCTCGAAAGATTAGTCATTTAAGTGAGTTGTCCAGATGGATACAATGCTAGTCGAACAGACTTAATTGCGCGTCATTTGATTTTCGATCAAAAATCTTTTTATCTCTGATGAATTTTTTGTTTTCCTCCAAAAAGTGAATGAAAGATTCTATTTCAATGAAGAGGGGATTAAAGTCGTACGAATTTAAATAATAACTTTCTGTATAGACTTCGTTAAAATCCGTAATCACATAATCCAATTGTTCGATCCCATATTTTTGTAGACCTAACAAATATAGGTTTTGATGATTTGTCAAAAAACGATTCGGGGTATAATAATTCGTTGTTTTGAGGTCATAAGCGGACGACTCGCCAACGATGTCTACATAGCCATAAATCTGACTATTTTTATGCCGCGCCTCAACAAAAAATTGTGTTTTATACTTTGCAGGTAATAAGTTTCTTGTTTTTTCAATGATGGATTCGTTGAAAAAATCCTCCCCTTGGCCTAAAGTCACCGCCTTTTCAAAATCGATACCTTTTTGTTGAGCACCGGTCGTTGGTTTTTTAACTCGATTGATGCGTTCAATCAATTCAATTTCATCCACAAGTACCTTTCCATTTGAATCTTTTGTTTGATTCAAATACATGGAAAAAGAGTTTAACAGGGTCGGATAGAAACGATAGATCATCTTATTAGCCTATTTGTAATCGCTCGACAACTTCGTTGTTCTGTAAGTGTTTTTCAACAATTTCTTGAACATCTTCCAATTGTACATTTCCATAAAATACGCCTTCTGGATAAACAACCATTCCCGGACCTTTGCCACACACATCCAAACATCCAGCACGTTGAATGCGTATTTTTTTAGAAGAACCAGTTGTTTCCCACGTTTCTTTGAATTTATTTACTAAATCCATTCCATGTGCAGAGCCACAGCATTTTTTCGGAGCGTCTTTGTCGTTTGTACAAATAAATACGTGTTTTTCGTAAATCATAATTAAAAAGATAATTCTAAAGAAATAGGACAATGATCTGAATGTATTGCTTCCGGATGAATCTGTGCATGTCGGATGGCATTTTTTAGGGAATCGGTTACCATGTGGTAATCAATTCGCCAACCCAAATTTTTTGCGCGCGATCCTGCCCGGTAACTCCACCAACTGTAATGATGAGGGTCTGGATTGATGTGTCGAAATGAATCGACAAAACCACTCTCAATAAATTTACTTACCCATGCTCTTTCTTCTGGTAAAAATCCAGATGTATTGGCATTGGATTTTGGATTATGGATATCTATTGCCGTATGGCAAATATTATAATCTCCCGAAATTACTAAGTTTGGTCTTTCTTGTCGTAGCGTATGTGCATATTGGTAGAAGTCGTCCAACCAATTCATTTTGAAAGACTGTCTTTCATCCCCTGATGTTCCGGATGGCATGTAGACACTCATGACGGAGCAATGTTCAAAATCTGCACGGATAACACGGCCTTCTAAATCGTATTTGGAAATGCCACATCCAATTTCTACATGCAAGGGTTGTATTTTTGTAAAAATTGCTACCCCAGAATATCCTTTTTTTTCTGCTGAATGCCAAAACGTTTGGTAGCCTAAGGCTTCTATTTCAGAAAGATCAACTTGTTCTTTTTCTGCCTTCACTTCTTGTAAACACAAAACATCTGGATTACTTTCTTTTAGCCAATCTAAAAAGCCTTTTTGTAAGGCTGCTCGGATGCCGTTTACATTATAGCTTTGAATTTTCACGAAAATACTTCTGCGTTAAAATAGTGAATGATATGCGCTTTGATGAGCAACTCTTGCTCTTTTAAGGGTAGGGAAGGTACGTTGTTGACTAAGTCCCAATGTGGCCATCCTTCCGAATCTTGTCCTGCAAGTTGGTAGAATCCTGAAAAGCTTAACACTTTGCAAGTAGCAATGTGCATTAAATCTTGTTTTTGCTCTTTGGTAAAAAATTGGTGTCCTTTACCAAGTTCTTGCACGCCAATGATAAAGAGTACCGCATCTACATCGGCAGGTCGTTTGCCAAAAGTATTTTCCACAAAGTCTAGGATAGATTCCCAGTCCTTCTGTACACTTTCTTTGTCAAAATTCATATTATTTGATGGCAATGCTGAACTTAGCAGATTCTAATAAGGCTTGTTCTCCTTTTGTGTTGTAGGTAATCAAGATTAAATTACCTTCCACAACATCTTCAGAAAGTTTGGAAATATTTATTCTTCCAACTCCACTCAATACGCCATCAGCATTGGGTAAAGTAGCCACATAAAAATTATCTTTATCTTGATAATTATTTAGGTTTTTAATGATATTTCCGATGTTATTGTTCTTACCGTTTCCTGGAATAAAATAGGTGCCCGGGCCGGTTACATCTTGAAGACGTAGGTATACGGATTCTAAATTTTGTTCATCGGTGGCCTTGATGGTCAAAACAGGAACCCCACCTTCTGTGGTATATTCTGCAGTGGCATTTTTCGTTAACAACCGATGCGAGGCTTCGGTTCCAAACTCAATTTTACCCATAAAGGAGGATTCTAACTGTTTTTTCTTACTGAAGGTATTCTGATAAGAAAATAGCATGACAACCAAAAATAAGCCAGAATATAATAAATTGACAGGGTTCTTTGCGAAAAATACATAAAGCCTTCCTAGTATATTTTTACTAGAAGAATTGCCTAAAAAAGAAAATAGTGACTTTTGGCTTTTCATGGGTTTACACGGCTTCAAATATTGGTAGTGGTCTTTCCAATTACAAAATTAGTTATAAGGTTTTAAAACAACCAAATAAATATCTGTTTTTTTAGGTAATTTTACTGAAATAAAAAATTAAGCTAAAAAAATGAAGTCATTTTCAATTCCAACCCTTTTTAAAAGTGATTTAATTGGAGGTATAAAAGAAAAAAGACGGGTAAATGATAAGTTGAAAAAGGATTTTTCTCCTTCATTTTTTAATTTTGGAAGTGTTCAAATTATTTTATCTCGTCATTTTGGGTTTTGTTATGGCGTAGAAAATGCAGTTGAAATAGCCTATCGTGTGATTGAGGAGCATTCAAGCAAACGCATTTTTGTATTGTCTGAAATGATTCATAATCCTGCAGTAAATGCCGATTTAATAGATCGAGGACTACGTTTTATTCAAGATACCAAAGGAAATCAATTGATACCTTGGGAAGAATTATCGCGGGAGGATATCGTGATTGTTCCAGCCTTTGGAACATCGATTGAAATTCAAAAAAAATTAGAATCGATTGGCATTAATCCGTATGCCTATGATACCACATGTCCTTTTGTTGAAAAAGTTTGGAATCGGGCAAACTCTATTGGAAAAAATGATTACACGGTAATTGTACACGGAAAACCTAGTCATGAAGAAACAAAGGCTACCTTCTCGCATTCGAAGGAAAATGCACCTACTTTAATTTTAAAAGATATGAAAGAAGCAAAAAAATTGGTTCCTTTCATTAAAAATGAAAAAAGTGCTGCTGAATTTTATACAACGTTTGCCGGACAATATTCACGTGGATTTGATCCTGTAAAACATTTAAAGAAAATTGGGGTCGTCAATCAAACCACAATGTTAGCCTCAGATACACAAGAGATCGTCGAATTGTTAAAAGAGGTAATGGTTGATTATTATCAATTGGATTCATCCAATGTGACCAATCACTTTGCAGATACTCGGGATACGCTTTGTTATGCTACGAATGATAATCAAAATGCAACTTATGGTTTATTAAAGGAATCTGCTGATTTGGCGATTGTTGCTGGCGGATATAATTCGTCCAACACTTCGCATATTGTGGAGTTATGTCAACATCAATTACCTACTTATTTTATTAGTTCTGCTGATAAATTAATTTCTTCCAACGAAATCCTTCATTTTGATTTTCACCATAAAGTAGAGTTGAAATCTGAGAATTATTTACCTAAAAAGGATCAGGTAAAAATTATGTTAACTTGCGGAGCCTCTTGTCCGGATGCAGTGGTGGAGGGAATTTTCAGAAAGTTAGTTTCGTTTTTTCCAGATGCAAAAAATATTGAAGAAACCGTTCAGCGTTGGCTAGAAACAAATTAGAAAGGTTTTAAAATGGTTTCAATGGTTGGTATATACCCTTCCCCAAATAAATTTACATGTACTAATAAGTGGTATAAATTGTAGTAAGGGATTCGGGTGTGAAAGCCTTTTTCTAAGGGAAATACCTCATGATATGCCCCATAAAATGATTCATCAAAGCCACCAAACATCGTTGTAAAAGCTATTTCAGCCTCTCTGAATCCAAAATAACAGGTTGGATCCACCAGGGTGGCTAATCCTTTTTCATTGACCATGGTGTTGCCTGTCCATAAATCTCCATGAATCAATGCGGAAGACTCTTTGGGGAAAATGGAAGGGATTTCTGTAAAAAAGTGTTCAAATTTTTTCACTAATTTGTTGTCAATTTTGCGATCGTAAAGTGCTTTCTCCATTTGAAAAACTAAGCGATTTTCAATGAAAAATTGAATCCCGTCTGCGTTCCAATCATTTTTTTGCTCACTAGCTCCTATAAAATTATTGAAATCTAGTCCAAAACCTTTTGGATGAGTGGTTCTGTGAAGCGAAGCTAAATGGATGCCTAAATCAGTAAAATATTCAGACGATTTTTCAATGGAATGAATACTTTCCATGATGAGAAATTCTTTTTCCTGATGGGTGCCAAAGGCAATTACCTGAGGAACTGATACAGTTTTTGTGGAGGCAAGTAATTGTAAATTTTTCGCTTCGGCTTCAAATAATCCTTTATGTTCTCCCAGATTCCATTTGATGAAAAATTCTCCTGAATCAATTTTAATCCGCACAGCCAAATTAAAATTACCCCCATAAAAAAATTCTAATTCTTGAATTTTACCCGCATTGGGTATGTGATTCTGAATAATTTCTTCAACAAATTGGTATTGTTCCTTTGGTTGCTGCGACATTTGACTTATTTCTTTTTAAATAGGGGAACCGTACTGCACGGCTCTCCAAAAAATAAACTTTTGGCAATAGGTTGTAATTGCGTACTTAAATAAATATATGCAGATAATGGCACACTTTCTTTTGAACATCCTTTAACAACTATTTTACCATCTTTAAATTGTTCTTTGGGTAAGTTGTCAATGACATCCTTAAATAACTGATTTTCTAAATCCTCTAAATTTCCTTCCACAATTTTGTTGGCAAAGGGAGCTAAATGAATTCCAATGAGCATAAAGGCCCAAGTAGGAATGATGGCATCATTTGAGCATCCAACTGCAACATTTGTTCCTTTGTATTTCGACCAATCATGCGATGCTAAAAAGGCTCTAAAATCTTTTTCCTTAAGTACTAGTTCCTGAAAAAGTAGTGGCTTGATGTCAAAAAATATACGTTCTCCTTGCGGACGTAACTTCTCCAAGTCAAGCTGAATGAGTCCTGAATTAGCAACTTTATTCATAATTTCAGTTTCCATTTATCGTAATTTTTTGGGTTGAGTGCCCATAAATTCTTTCAAATAGGTGGGTTCTATGGTAACAAGATTTTCAAATTTTTTGTTCAAATAAGCCGCATGGGCCATCCGGCCCATGAATTTTGCATGGGGGTACTCAAAATTATGCTCGAAAATGATGGCTGGATTGGGACAGGTATCTTTCCATTTTCCCGCACCATTGCCAAAGGCAATGATTTTTGTTGCTTCATCCATTAAAAAATCATCAGATAAAATTTTTGCCTGCGTGGGTAGTATTTCTTCTCCATTTGCATGCAAGAGGCAGGTGTATACTTCCATTCTGCGGGCATCCAACATGGGGCATAAAATTTCATTTGGGTATTTTATACGAGCTTCTTCTGCCATGATGTGCAAAGTTGGTAGACAAATGAGAGGTAGATCGTTACCGTAACACAATCCCTTGGCGGTGGACAATCCAATCCGTAAACCAGTATAGGAGCCTGGGCCGTTTGAAACTGCAATGGCATGTACATCAGCAAGAGAAATAGACGATTCGTTGCAAACCTCTTCGATTAATAACGTTAACATTTTTGAGTGCGAACCTTCGTCTGTTAATAATCGATCACTTACAACTTTTCCATCTTGAAAAAGTGCAACAGAACAATGATTGGTAGAAGTTTCTATGCCAAGAATGTTAATTTTTTCCATTTTTGGTAAGGATTTGTTGATACGAAGATGGTTTATTGAGTAATTGAATCCCTTCTTGAATGGATTTGTCTTTTGAAATGGACCACTCCTTCGCGCCATTTTGTAGGTAATAATGGGTAATAATTTCTTGTTCAATCAACTCCTTGATTTCTGTTTTGTATTTCATCATCAGGTGGTCGAGATTCAGGTCTTCACTGTTTTTTAAGGTAGCAATTTGACTCATTAATTGTTGACTCATTTTTTCGTTTTTACCGACCTCTTGCAACTCTTTAATCTTGGCAGCTAATGGACTTTCGTAGCTAAATTTTTTGAGTTGAACGAATTTTATGAATGATTGAAAATCGGTATCTGCCAACTTAAATTCTTTTGGGGAATCAATTTGACCATGCGATTTATAAAAATCTAGACTATATAAAAAGAACAAATCTTTGGTGTAAAGCGCTTTTAGGAAGTCTAAATCCAATTCGTTACTTACAAGAATATCAGGTTGAATACCACCAGAATCTTTTACAGGTCGTTTGTTTTTAGTGTAAAATGTTTTCGCACTTGAATCTGTTAATCGAGTACCTTTTCCATTTTCGTTTTTGTGCTGGTAATCGATGGCTTGGATGCATCGTCCACTTGGGATGTAATATTTGGCAGTTGTAATTTTTAGTTTAGTACGATAGGGAAGATCACGCGTAATTTGCACGAGCCCTTTTCCAAAGCTTTTTTGACCAACTACTACCGCTCGGTCATAATCCTGCAACACTCCCGCTACAATTTCAGCAGCTGATGCAGAATAACCGTTGATTAACACGACCATCGGAATCTCTGGATCTAAAGCACTATTAAGGGTTTTGTAGTTTTTATTCCATTCTTCTACTTTTCCTTTGGTTTCGACAACTTTCAGGTCTTTTGCTAAAAACAAATTACAAACATCAACTGCTTGAGTTAACAATCCTCCTGGATTACCCCGTAAATCCAGAATGAGCTTTTTCATCCCTGCCTTTTTTAGATCTAAAAATGCCGATTTAACTTCTTTCGCTGCGCTTGCATTAAAATCATCTAGTTGGATATATCCGGTTGCATTTTCTAGCATTCCGTGATAGGATACATTTTTTAACACTACTGTTTCTCGAGTAATTTTGATATCAACAGATTGTTGACTCGATGCTTTTAAGATGGTTAAGTTTAAATCAGTTCCTGCTTGTCCCTTGATTAATTTAGAGGGATCCATGGACGTGTTTTGAGTCAAATCTATTCCATTTATGCGAAGAATTTGATCGCCTGTTTGGATGCCAGCATGAAAGGCAGGGCCTTTTTCTTCCACCTGAGTAAAGTAAAATTTATTTTCAATTTTTTCGACGACGACTCCAATTCCCTGGTATTTTCCGGTGGTCATGGTAAGAAATTCTTCTATTTCATCTTCCGGATAGAAAACCGTATACGGGTCGAAACCCTTGAGTAGGGCATCAATAGAAGTTTTAATGGATTTACTTGGGTCAACCTCATCGACATAGAATTTATTCAATTCTTTGATGACAGATGCATAGATTTCTAAGTTTTTGGCAATCTCAAATAATCGATTGTCGGATGTAAAGGCAAAAATGCAAAGTGTAAAAGAAAGAATTCCGCCAAGTAGCCATGCTCTTAATTTAGTTGTTTTCGGCATTGGTTTCATTCGATTCGCTTAATTGTTGTAAAATTTGAGTCATTTTCCTTTCGATTTTTTGAAAAGACTCAATGGTTTTACCAATATAAATAAATGCTAGATATTGTGGTAGTGTTTTGCCATTTATTTGATGAAAAAAGGGTTTTTGGAGTCGGTATGCCTCACGTGTTCTACGCTTGAGGGTATTTCGATCGACCGCTTTTTTAAACCTTCTTTTCGAAATTGAAATGAGGATTTGAGGAGCTGAATATTCCTTTTCTTGGGATAGGTACAAAACACGAAAAGGATAAACAAATTGTTGAGAAACAATTGGGTTATCCTTTTGAAAAAGTATTTCGATGACTTTTTTTTGGTGTAAGCGCTCTGATTTAGGGAAAGTGAAATTCACGGCATGTAATGTTTAATAAGCCGAAATGCCCTCTCTAAAAGCTATATTGGCTTATTTACCTCTTTTTTCGTCAGATACAGACAATTTATGACGTCCTTTAGCACGACGAGCAGTTAATACTCTACGTCCATTTGCCGTTGACATTCTCTCACGGAAACCGTGCTTGTTTTTTCTCTTTCTTACCGATGGTTGAAATGTTCTTTTCATTGCTTTACTTATTAAAACCTAAATTAGGTCTGAATTGGGTTTGCAAAGGTATGGATTTTTTATAAAATATCAAATGTTCGACAAAAAATAATTTTATACCTTTGTTCTATGTTAAAAGTATCCATCCTTACGGCGAGTTTTAATTGTGCGTCAACTATTCGGCAAACCATTGAAAGCGCGCTTGCCCAAGATTATCCAAATATTGAATATTGGGTCATTGACGGTGGATCAACAGATGAAACGCTCTCCATTCTAAAGACTTTTGAAGGACAAATAAATTATATTTCTGAGCCCGACAAGGGGATTTATGATGCCATTAATAAAGGATTAGAGCGGTCGACAGGAGATATTATCGGTATGATTGGTGCCGATGATTTCTATCCATCTAATGATGTGATTTCTGCTGTAGTGAAATCTTTTGAACAGACTAGTGCTTTAGCCCTATATGGTGATAAACAATATGTGGATGCTGATAAGACCGATAAAATCGTTCGAAATTGGGTAGCGGGACCCTACCAAAACTCCAATTGGTTAGTCGGGTGGATGCCTCCGCATCTTTCCTTTTATACCTCTCGAAAATTACTCGAGCAAACAGGTAAGTACCGTACTGATTTTACCTGCTCAGGTGATTACGAATGGATGTTGCGGGCCTTGTATAATAAGGAAGTAAAAGTTACTTATTTACCAAAGGTTTTAGTGAGAATGCGTACAGGAGGAACGAGTAATGCAAGTTTTAAGCATCGTTTAAAAGCTAATTTAGAAGATCGGAAAGCCTGGGAAATAAATGGCTTGAAACCCTACTTTTTCACCTTGTTTTTAAAACCTTTACGGAAAATAACCCAATTGTTGATTATATAGAATTCATGAGAATCGTTGTACTAACCCAAGATGATCCTTTTTTCTTGCCTAAAGCAATGCCAGCACTTTATGCCGGTTTGCCCGAGGGTGCGGAATGGGTAGCAACTGTCTTGTTTGAAGTTTCCCCTTTTGGGAAAAGAGAAACCTTTTGGGACAAAACAAAAAAAACCTTTGAGGTCTTTGGTTGGGAATTTTTTCTGTATTATACCATCAAATTTATCCTTGCCAAATTAACCCCCGGTAATAATCTGACCCACTTTCATCAACAACATCAGATTCCTTTAATTCAACTAGAAGGTTCTATCAATTCGAAAAAAAATTTAGCCATTTTAGCTGCTTATAAGCCTGATTTATTTGTGTCTATTGGCGGAAATCAAATTTTTAAATCTGATTTAATTCATTTGCCAAGTAAGGGAACGATTAATTTACATACAGCTTTATTGCCTAAATATAGGGGACTGATGCCCAGTTTTTGGGTCCTAAAAAACAGAGAAAAGGAAACGGGCGTATCCGTGTTTTTTGTGGATGAGGGAATTGATTCTGGACCCATTATTGAACAAGAGCGACTTGAAATTGGTGATATGTCCCAAGAGGCATTGATTCAGAAAACCAAAAAAATTGGTATCGAATTAATTTTGAAGGCCATTAAAAAAATTAAGGAAGATAACGTAGTTTTGATTCCAAATCCAGCGGAAGAAATGACCTATTTTTCATTTCCAACCAAGAAGGATGTGCATGAATTTAAAAAGAATGGGGCAAAATTTTTTAATTGGTTATAAATGCATATTCTAACGTTTGATATTGAGGAATGGTTTCACATTTTGGATCACACAGATACCAAATCGGAAGCGGAATGGAAAAAATTTCCAAGTCGAATTCATGCGAATTGTGACCGAATTTTAGAGCTTTTAGATCGAAAGCAAGTGAAGGCCACTTTTTTCTGCTTGGGTTGGGTGGCTGAAAAATATCCGGAGGTCATTCGGAAAATTGATGCGGCTGGGTATGAAATTGGAACCCATTCACATTTACATCAATTGGCCTATGAGCAGAAACCTGCTGCCTTTAAAAATGATTTGGTGCAATCCATCCAAACCTTGGAAGATGTTACAGGTAAGAAAGTTCGGTGCTATCGCGCTCCAGGATTTTCCTTAATGAAAGAAAATAAATGGGTTTTTGAGGCTTTAATGGAACATGGGATTGAAGTGGATTGTTCGGTTTTTCCTGCCAAGCGGGCGCATGGTGGTTTTGAGGATTTCCCGACAGCACAACCCACTTGGGTGGAGATGAATGGCGCCCGATTAAAAGAGTTTCCAATCAACTTGGCGCAGGTCTTTGGGAAATCGTTGGTGTTTTCTGGGGGAGGATATTTCCGCTTGTTACCCTTGCCCGTCTTGAAGCATTTTTGGTCGAATAGTGCCTATGTGATGACTTATTTTCATCCTCGCGATTTTGATGCAGATCAGCCCATGGTTCCTGGATTAAGTAAAGTCCGACAGTTTAAGTCATATTATGGCTTGTCTGGTGCCTTGCAAAAATTAGAAGCCATTATTGATCATTTTCCGATGATGGATTTGGAGCAAGCAATTCATCTCGTGAATTGGTCAAAAGCTCCGGTATACGATGTGAACAAATAAAAAAAGCCATCCGTCGTCAGACGAATGGCTTCATTTTTTGAAGAAACAAAGACTAGACTTTGATTTCAACATCAACGCCTGAAGGTAATTCTAACTTCATTAAGGCATCTACCGTTTTAGCAGACGAAGAGAAGATGTCAATTAAACGCTTGTACGTACATAATTGAAACTGCTCACGTGCTTTTTTGTTCACGTGTGGTGAACGCAAAACAGTAAATTTCTCGATTTTAGTTGGAAGAGGGATCGGTCCAGAAACCAATGCGTCTGTAGCCTTCACGGCTTTCACAATCTTTTCAGCTGATTTGTCAACCAATGTGTGGTCGAACGACTTCAACTTAATGCGAATTTTTTGATTCATAAAATTTGGTTCATTTGGTTGATGACTGCTGAAAGAACCATTTACTCCATCAGCCATATACTTGATTACAAAGGTAATAGGTTTTTTAGGGAATTGCAAGTGGGTTAAAATTTCTGTTTAGTCAACACCTCTTGCAACTTCTTGTCAAATCTTCCCTTTTCTTGAACATACAATGCCAGGTCTAGCTTTTTAAGCGACTCCATCGCTTCTTTTGCATAGGTTATTTCTGATAACTCCAGCGCTTGCATAGCATAAATTGGATAATATGCTGCGATATTTTCATTGTAACGCAAGGCAGCAAGGGTATATTGGTAGGCTTGCAGTTGTTGGTGGTGAGTATTCAGTATAGGAATCGCTTTTTGCAAGACTTTGATGGTAAAGGGGTGGGCTGCTAATGCTTGTTGGGCAGTTGCCAGATTGTTGATCGTAAGATGCGACTCACTGTTGAGAGTGGCTTCTTTCCAAAATCCTAAGATGTTTTGAAGTCCTTGGGTTTTAGCTGTCGTATCTTGCGCTACAATTAGCGATAATTGATCTAATCCTAGCAAAGGTTTTTCATGGTAATAATTTTGCCAGGCCTCTAATAATTTCAATTCCGGAAAAGTGTTGTATAGTGCTTCATTTTTTTGAATGTTCGAAAAGTTATATACAGGCATCTGTTTCTTTAAAAGCAATGCTGCGTTGTACAAATAAGCAAAATGTTGCACATTGTGTTGCATTTGAAAACCTGGATCGAATGTATAATGAGATGATTTTTGCTGCAACAAATATAATGCCAATCGGTTGGCCTGAACGCCCAAATCATCCTCAAATCCTTCTGGTACATCGACTTTGGATTGGGTGATATTGGCTTGTGCATACAAGCTATTGGCAAAAAGACTTGCATTTTTTGGATCTAGATTGGCAGCCATTTGATAATATTTCAAGGCATCTTGTGGCTGATTTAGTTTTTCAAACTGAATGGCCACGGACGTGGCCAATTCGGCGGATTCCGGAAATTTTTCGAATCCTTCTTGAAACGTAAACAATGCCTGAAAAGCGTGGTCGTTGTTTTTGTAAATATTTCCTAAACTAATATAGGTAAAGGGATGAGGCCTTTTTGTTAAGGTGTAATTTAGGTATTGCGCCTTTTCTTCGTCTGAAGCGCTACTTTTGGATAATTCGAAATTGCTTTTCAGGTTTAGTCGACTGTTGGATTGCGCCATTTGATAGGAAATTTTCGATAATTCAGGTTTACCTGAAAGTTGTTCGATATCGCCAATCTGGTTGTAATATCCCGCTAAAAAGACATGAAATAAGCTTGCATTTTTAGCAAAAGTCCACGCTAAGCCAATAATGAGAACTCCTACTTGGTACAAATATATGTTGATTCGATGGGCCTTGAAGATGACGGTATGCAAGGCTAAATTTTGGGTAAAAATCTCTTTGAAATTAGAATAAATAAACGCCGGGAATAAAAAAGCCATGATGAAGGTGCAATGAAAGTTCCATTCAAAGGCAAATCGGATGGCAGCATCATTTTGATGCAATAAAAACCACAAAAGTCCGGGTACTGCCAGCAAATAGACACCTGTGTAGAACCATTTCTGGTGAGTCAAAATGGGATTACTTACGATTTGAAACCAAAAAATGGCCCATTGCAAACACAAATATGTGACCATCATTTCGGGCCGACTCGAATTCCCAAAGTTTTGAATGTATAAGCCAAACAATAGATCGATGATAAAAAATGCATATAAGATGCTATAATTTCTTTTGGTCTTTCTAAATTCTTGCTTTTTGCCAAATTGCAAAATCAGATGCGGAATGGCTTGAGAAGAAAGGATCGATAAAGAAACGAAAGACGAGAGGCTAGAGACGAGGGATAGGTTGCCAAATGTATGAATGAGTTCGTTTTTATGAAAAGGGAAAAGTTTATACAGCATGATGAGCAGCCAAATGCCCAGTCCGAGTACAAATTGTTTTGTTGGAATTTTAGACCATTTTTTCAATTCAAACAAAAAAATACTTAAGCTAATGAAGGCGATGATGGTAATCAAATACGTGTATATAGGATTTAACTCCGTAAAAAATGGAACAAACGACTGTCGAATCAAATAAATAGGCATTTCCAATTGTAATCCATGGTGGTGGTCTACTTTGGCCAAAGTAGGGATTAATTCACTTGCCGTTCGTACTTCAATACCAAAGAAATCGATCCAAGGCAATGCCATAACGGGCAAAAGACAAAGCAAGGCCCCTAAGAGAAAGAAAAAGATTGAAAGTCTTGATTTATTGTTCATTAGTTGTTGTTCTTACGAATAACGAAATATTTATCTTCGAATTTCGCTTAAACTTTAATTCATTCAAATAATTTGGCACAATTTGGCAAAAAATAACAAAAAAATACAAAATCTTATTTTGCATTTTGGCTTTAACCCACTAATTTTGCGTTCCGAATGCTCGTCGTATTCGGACGAATTATTTTAATCATAGTTTATAGCTAGCAAATTAAAGTTTAAAATGGCAAACCTAGTAAATAAAGGGAAAGTTGCACAGGTAATCGGACCAGTAGTTGACGTAAGTTTTGAAGGCGAAGGTTCTCACTTACCTGCAATCTTAAATGCCCTTGCAGTAATTAAATCAAACGGACAAGAATTAATCCTTGAGGTTCAACAACATTTAGGAGAAGATCGTGTTAGAACGATTGCAATGGAAGGTACAGAAGGACTTCAAAGAGGTCAAGAAGTAGTAGACAAAGGGTCTCCAATGACGATGCCAACAGGTGAAGGAATCAAAGGTCGTTTATTTAACGTAGTAGGTGAGGCAATCGATGGTATTGCTCAACCGAAGTCTGATAAAGGTTTACCAATTCACCGTTCAGCTCCAAAATTTGAGGAGTTGGCAACTACAACAGAAGTTTTATTTACAGGTATCAAAGTGATCGACTTATTAGCTCCTTACGTGAAAGGTGGTAAAATTGGTTTGTTCGGTGGTGCCGGGGTAGGTAAAACGGTATTGATTATGGAATTGATCAACAACATCGCTAAGGCGTATGAGGGTCTTTCTGTATTTGCTGGTGTAGGTGAGCGTACGCGTGAAGGAAATGACTTATTACGTGAGATGATTGAATCTGGCGTTATTAAATATGGTGAGGAGTTTAAGCATGCAATGGAAGCCGGACAATGGGATTTGTCGAAAGTTGACAATGCAGAGTTAGCGAAATCACAAGCTACTTTGGTGTTTGGACAAATGAACGAACCTCCAGGAGCACGTGCTCGTGTAGCATTATCTGGTTTAACAGTTGCAGAACACTTCCGTGATGGAGATGGAGAAGGGCAAGGTCGTGATATTTTATTCTTTATCGACAACATTTTCCGTTTCACGCAAGCAGGTTCTGAGGTATCAGCCCTTTTAGGTCGTATGCCATCTGCGGTAGGTTATCAGCCAACATTGGCAACTGAAATGGGTGCGATGCAAGAGCGTATTACGTCTACGAAGCGTGGTTCCATTACTTCAGTTCAAGCGGTTTACGTGCCTGCCGATGACTTAACTGACCCGGCGCCAGCAACAACTTTCGCCCACTTAGATGCAACAACCGTACTTTCTCGTAAAATTGCTGAATTAGGTATTTATCCTGCTGTGGATCCATTGGATTCCTCGTCAAGAATTTTATCTGCTGAGGTGTTAGGTGAAGCACATTACGGAACTGCTCAACGTGTGAAAGAAATTTTACAGCGTTATAAAGAATTACAAGATATTATTGCCATCTTAGGTTTGGATGAATTGTCTGAAGAGGATAAATTGGTTGTATCTCGTGCCCGTCGTGTGCAGCGTTTCTTGTCGCAACCGTTCTTTGTAGCTGAGCAATTTACTGGTTTAAAGGGTGTGTTAGTTGATATCAACGATACCATTAAAGGATTTAACGCAATCATTGATGGAGAATATGATCATTTACCAGAAGCAGCTTTCAATTTGGTTGGAACGATTGAAGATGCGATCGTAAAAGGAGAAAAATTAATCGCTGAAGCAGCTAAATAAGAATTGATATGTTTGTAGAAATAATAACCCCAGATCGTAAAGTGTATTCCGGAGAAGCCTCCGTGGTTACTTTACCGGGTGTGAATGGTTCTTTTCAAGTATTAAATGATCACGCTGCCTTGGTAAGCACGTTGGCTTCAGGCGAATTATCGGCTGACAAAGAAGTTTTCCAAATTGAAGGTGGAGTCGTAGAAGTACTCAACAACCGCGTGTTAATTTTAGCTGAAGGAGTTAATTAATTGAAATAAGGGGTCTTTTAGGCCTTTTAGATAATTTATAGGAAATAGGATGCAACAATTTGCATCCTATTTTTTTTTGTTTCAAATTTACAAAATGTATGCAAGCATACTATTTAGTTAAACCCATCGTTTATGAAAGCAGAAAGCACCGTTGATTTTCAAATTAAAACCAGTTGGTATGCCATTTCAAGAATGTATAATACCTATGCAGCGCATTTTGACATGACCATGGCCATTGGTTTTGTGTTGTTACATATTGACAAAGAAGGTACGCCAGCGACTAAAATTGCGCCGGCCTTGGGTTTAGAAGTGAGAAGTTTGACAAGGATGCTAAAAAGTTTGGAAGATAAAAAGTGGATTCGTCGAGAAGCAAATTATGAAGACAAACGTATCGTAAAAATATTTTTAACGGAAAAAGGAAAAGAAAAAAGAGACCAAGCCAGGCAAGGGGTGATTTTGTTCAACGAATTGATTCGACAACGTGTTCCTCAAGAAAAATTGGATACTTTTTTTGAAGTGATTCAATCGGTGAATCAAATATTAGAAGAAGACTCAAAATTAATGATAGAAGGAATTCAAAAACAACTAAAAAAATAACATGGAAACCACAGGTGCATTTAAGGGAGGAGAGTTTTTAATACGACCACTACAGACAACTGAATTGTTTATTCCGGAAGATTTTACGGAAGAACAAAAATTGATTGAGCAGACATGTAAAGACTTTGTTCGCACAGAGGTGCTTCCGCATTTGGAAGAAATGGATCAGGCCAAAGATGTTTCTTTTATGGTGGGTTTGCTGGATAAGGCAGGTGAGTTGGGCTTACTTGGTACATCTGTTCCTGAAGAATTTGGCGGCTTTGGTATGGATTTCAATACCTCTATGTTGGTTGCGGAGGCTTGTGGTTCCGGACACTCCTTTGCCGTAGCGCTATCTGCTCATACAGGAATAGGTACACTTCCAATTGTCTATTACGGAACTGAGGAACAAAAGCGCAGGTATTTACCCAAATTAGCTAGTGGTGAATGGAAGGCAGCGTATTGCTTAACAGAACCCGATTCAGGTTCAGATGCTAATGCAGCCAAAACAAAGGCTAAATTGAATGCGGCTGGAACACATTATTTGTTAACGGGTCAGAAAATGTGGATTACCAACGGAGGTTTTGCAGATGTTTTTATTGTATTTGCTAAGATAGAGGATGACAAACATTTAACGGCTTTTATTGTTGAAAAGGCATTTGGCGGGATAACGATGAACGAGGAAGAGCGAAAGATGGGAATTAAGGGTAGTTCAACGCGTCAAATTTTCTTCAATGATTGTGCTGTTCCTGTGGAGAATTTGCTTTTTAAGCGCGAAGGTGGATTTAAGATTGCCGTTAATATTTTAAATATTGGTCGGATTAAATTAGCCGCTGCGGTGATTGGTGCTGGAAAAGGCGTAATTGATCGTTCGGTTCAATATGCCAATGATCGTAAGCAATTTGGAAAATCAATTCATTCTTTTGGGGCAATTAAGCATAAATTAGCTGAAATGACTGTTCGAAATTTTGCTTCAGAATCGGCATGTTACCGGGCTGGTCAAAATATTGATGATGCTATTAAAAGTTTAAAAGCAGGAGGGATGAGTGATGCAGAAGCAAAGCTTAAGGGGGTAGAGCAATTTGCAATTGAATGTGCAATCATGAAAGTGCATGGGTCGGAAGTTTTGGATTTTTTAGTGGATGAAGGAGTACAAATCTTTGGAGGGATGGGTTTTTCAGCGGAGGCGCCAATGGATAGGGCCTATCGTGATTCCCGGATAAATCGAATCTTTGAAGGTACGAATGAAATTAATCGATTGTTGGCCGTTGGTACTTTATTGAAGCGAGCAATGAAAGGAGAATTGGATATTATGAGTCCAGCTTTGGCAGTTGGTAAAGAAATTTTGGGTGTCCCAAATTTTTCTATTCAAGTACCCGAAGGTTTTTTTGGGAAAGAGCGAATGGTATTGGAAAATTTAAAAAAGGCGACCTTATTAGCATCTGGTGCTGCTTTACAAAAATTTACGACTGAAATAGAAGAGCAACAAGAAATTTTAATGCAGGTTGCAGACATGATGATGGAGATTTATGTGGCTGAATCTGTTTTGGTTCGTGTAGAAAAATTGATGGAAAGAGACGGCGAGGAAAAGCATGCCATTGCAAAAGATTGTGCATTGGTGTATTTACACGAAGCGGTGGACAAGGTGGCGCATGCTGGAAAGGAAATTATTCAAGGATTTGCAAAAGGGGATGAGCTAAATGTGTTGCTTTTGGGTTTAAAACGGTTTACAAAAATAGATCCAATGAACCTGATTGAGGCCAGAAGACGTATTGCGGAGGCAACAATTGAAAAAAATATGTATTTATTTTAATTTTTTTTCGAATTAAGGATAAAAATTAATTTTTAGATTTATACTTTTGCAAGTATTATTGTAAGTCATGTATTTACTCCAACAAAAGATTAATTAAATATTATGAAAAAACTACTTTTAGTATTAGCGCTCGTTCCATTTTTCTTTTCTTGCGCAAGTAAAAAGAAGATTGCTGATTTGCAATCACAACTAACCGAGTTACAAGCAAAGAGTGATCAATCATTAGGAAAAGCGAAAGCTGATTTAGCGGATTGTCAATCTTTAACTGCTAGTTTACAAGGTGAAATCAAAAAGCGTGACGCTGATTTAGAGGCTAAAAATGGTCAATTAAAGTCTTTACAAGAGCAATTAGATTATTTAAAGAGAACCAATACGAACTTGTTAGATCGTTTGTCTGATTTATCAGTTATCAACAAATCAGGTGCTGAAAGTATTCGTAAGTCGTTAGATGCTTTAAATGAGCAAGGGAAATACATTAAGGATTTGAATTCTTCTATTCAACGTAAAGATTCAGTTAATTTATCATTGGTGATGAATTTGAAGCGTTCATTGGCTGATGTAAATGATGACGATGTTACGATAGAAGTGAAGAAAGGGGTAGTTTACATCTCTATTTCTGATAAATTAATGTTTGCTTCTGGTTCTGCTGTAGTTTCAAACAAAGCTGAAGCGGTGTTAGCAAAAGTTGCTAAAGTGATTAACGATCACAAAGATTTAGATATCTTGGTAGAAGGACATACGGATAGCGTACCGATTTCTACAGATTGTATCAAAGATAACTGGGATTTAAGTGCTAAGCGTGCAACTTCAGTAGTTCGTTTGTTACAAACTAAATTTGATGTTGATCCTGAGCGTATGACTGCTGGTGGTCGTGGTGAATTTGAGCCTCAGGCAAATAATAGCAGCCGTGCGGGTCGTAAAAACAACCGTAGAACTGAAATCATTGTTACTCCTAAATTGGATCAATTCTTTAACTTGTTAGCTCCTCCATCTGGGAAATAAGTAATAAGTAATAAGTAATAAGTAAGAAGTAAGAAGGGGTAGATTTAGGTCTACCCTTTTTTATTTGAGTTGGTCCTGAAATTGACTTAAGAGGATGTTGAACTTTTTGCCAGCTCGATTCGCACCTCTTTCAAAAATGATGGGTAAAATGTTTTCTAATTCTTGGGAATCATAGGGCTTTTTGAAGGCTATTTTTTTTACCTGAAGGTCTCCACTCCATTCGGTTGTAATTTGATATTCTTCATCTTCATACTTATCGATGATTGTTGTTTTCAATTGCTGAATATAGGCAATCATTTTTTTTGCGTTCGCATCCATGTTATAATTGGTAAGTTAGGTTCAGACTAAATTGATTTGGTATTTGTTGAATCGTGTTAAAGGGCAGTAACATTGTTTTGGAGTGTATACCGAGTAAATTTTGAATGAAATTGTTTGATTCTTTTTTGAGATTCAATTCTTCGCTCCATGTATAAGGAATATTATAGGTAAGGCCTAGGCCTATTATTTTCGTTCGCGTGAGGTGGATGCCCATGCTTACTCCTGTATAATATCCTTCTACTGAAATTTGGTGACGAGCTTTGTAAGGTTCATTTGAAAGGTCTTCTGCTCGTTGAAGGTTATTAGATGGCGTAAAAGAGTTTAGCAATTGTCGGATTCGAAATGAATTTTTGCCAAGATGAACATTTAGGACGATGGGTCTTTGACTTTGATTGATGTTAAATTCATAGGCTAAGTCGTAATGGTGTCCCGAGGCAATTGTTACATGTTCGAAAAAATTAAAATTACTAAGGATTGAAAATCGCAAAGATTTGATTTGTAAAGCAAAACCTGATTGGATAAATGATAGCGTTAATGATTTGATAGTTGGGGGCTTGAGTCCTTCTATTTTGTCCCAAGGGGCATCATCAAGAAATGTTATGGGATAAATTGTGGTGCTTGCTCCTAACAAATAATGTATGTGTAGTTTGTTGAAGATAGACTTTTTTAGGTTCGAAACATCTTTACTACTTGTAGGTAAATTAGGGTTTGGGAATAAAGTAATCTGATCAGCTAATCGTTCCATGCTCACATCAGAGGTGATTCGGGTTTGATAGGTGGCGAATAATTTACTTTGATTTACTTGAACATCATCTGTTTTATATTGTACGCTGATGTAGCCAAGTTGCCCCATCAATTTACTTGATTTGGCGTATTGTAAAGAATCAATATACCAAAAGTCTCCTATTTTTTTGTAGGTTGTTTTTCCATAAAGGAGCGAATTTTCTTCTTTTAAAATTTCTTCATCATTCGTTTCTTTTGAATCCGCATCGATAAAATCAAAAGCAATGATTGCAAGGCTCTCCTCGTCGATGAATATATTACCAGCATATTGTTTTGGTTTTCGTTTTAATTCAAACTTAATATGATAAGTCGAATAGCCATTTATTTCCCTGATATCTTGTAGCTGATACGTATATTTTTGAAGTTTTTGTGGGTCTAAAAAATCATCATGGTTCATGACGAAATCGAAGAATTCAATGATTTTGCCATCTTTTTTCCAATGTAAATATCTGGAAGAATCGATGTTTCTACTGTCCGTTTTTTTGTAAGAAACCAATTCGACTTCTGTTTTTTTGCTCAAATTTTTGTCATAAGTCATTTTAGTCTTTGCCCGATAATTTATTTGAAAGACGGTATCAAATTTGCTTCTTCGAACGGTTTGAATAAAATTTCCAGCAATTACAAAATCTTTTGATTGGTAATTATTGGGTATTGCATCTAATGCCTTTTTAATTAATTCTCTTGCACTTGATGAAACAATGACTTCTTGTAACTCTTTGCTTTGTGGCTGTAGAGTTATGGTACTTCTGTTTTTAAATGATTTGATAGGTAGTTGATAGGTATGATACCCCACATGACGAACGGTAAGGGGTAGGTTGTGTTCCCAATCGGATTCTTTAAAGGATAAGATAAATGCACCTTTTGAATCAGTTAGTACTCCTCGTTTTCCTAAGGAGATGGAAGTGTATGGAAGTGCTTGATGTGTTTCTTGATCTTGTACGGTGCCAACAATCGTTTGCGCATATACTACCTGAAAAGTAGCCAATAAACACACAATTATTTTGTAATTGATTAATTTTATCATCGTGGTTAAGTTGTAAATTGGTGGGTTTCCCCACCAATTTTTTTAATTAGGCTTTTCGCATTTTATTGGCAATTGCTAGAATGGAGGCAATTTCTGCAGCTGCATCTTTTGCCCAATTCCATCCTTCCATAAAGCCAGTTTTGAAATCTTGCCACCAACCTCCTCCAAAGGTATTGGTTAGTTCAACATTCGACATCGGGCGAAGTCCTTCTACTTCGAAAATTTGGATCTTTTTCATGATTGTAAATGGTTAGGTTGTAAAGTAATTAAAGAAATGCAATTACTGCTGGTGCGTAGTAGATGATTGCAGCAACAGCTAGGACACCAACAATTTGTCCAACTGTTCTCCAAAATCCACCACCTTCAATTGTAATTAATTCATTGAGAGACAGTTCCACCGCTCCCAATTCCATGAAATTTAAGGGAATTGTTTTCATTTTGGTTAGGTATAAAAATGGTTAAGTTGTGTAATCGCGAATTACATATCAAAATAAATAGAGTTTGCTTAAATTTCAAATTAAAAAACTTATAATTATCTATTTCATCAAGATGTTGATATTGGTTAATTTCCTCCTAAAATTTTGTACAATTGAACGCTATAAATCCATCTTTTTTTATAAATTTCTAGTAAATCAAGTTCTGATTTGAGTGTATTTTGTTGAGCTGTAAGGATTTCTAAATAATTAGCTTTATTGGTTTGAAAGAGCTCCCTAACTGTTTGGATTGCATTAAAGTTTAATTCAACCTCTTTTGATTTATGTTTAATTTGTTCGTTCATTAGGTCAAGTCCTTTGATGTTGGAGTCCCACTCTAAAAATGCACTATTAAGGGTTTGCAAATAGGCCATTTCGAACGACTTTATTTTATTTTCTGCAATTGCCAAGTCGCCCTTTAAAAGTCCTCTATTTAAGATGGGCTTACTAATATTGGCCATTAGCTGGTAACTTAAAGAGGCCGGAAGTTGGAACAAATAAGCGGGTTGAAAACTTTGAACCCCTAAAAAATTCGAAAAGACTAGGCTTGGTTTTAGTGCTAATCTAGCAGATTCTTTATCATAAATTTGCGCTTCTAAATTTAATTGCGCTTGTTTTACATCCGAACGTTGACTTAAATAATCCAGATGAATGGATCGATATTCTTTTGAAAAATCTGAATCGATGGGCATTAAGGTTCTTTTAATGACGGCATTTCGGTCATTTAAGAGTAGTTTGATTTCGTTTTCAATAGCAATGATTTCACTTTGCAAAGGGCTGACTTGTGCGCGTGAATTTTCTAATTGGGCTTCCAATTGTAATACAGCCATTTCATTTACAACACCTGCTTCCTTCTGTATTTTAACTAGTTCAACCGCTTTTCGTTGGATTTCAATATTTGAATTTAAAATATCAAGCTCTCTGTCAAGTGCTACTAATTCGCCATAATAGATGGCTGTTTTAGCAACTAATTGTGTTTTTAGCCATTTATACCCCTCTTCAGTACTCATGTACCGTAAGGCTTGCGCTTTTTTTCGTGCCGTTAATTTTCCCCAAATATCGATTTCCCAATTTGTTTGTAGACCAATCGGGAAATCCGGTAGGGTTTCAGGAATTTTCATCGCTGAACTGATGTTAGGCGAAAATTGTGTGTCATAATTTCCAACGCCATCCATCGTATATTTTCCAAATTTTCTAAGATTTGGATTGAATTGTAAAGAGGTGAATGGTTTTAAAAAACTTGCGCCCATGACAAATTGCTGTTTAGCAATTTGTATTTGTTGGTATTCCAGTTTGTAGCTTAAGTTCCTTGTTACGACTGAATCAATTAATTTGTTTAAAAAGGGGTCATTCTCCCATATTTTAGTGATTGGATTTTGTACCATGCTGGAATCTTTCAATTGATTCATTGTTTTTTGTAAATCTGGCAGCTGGTTTACTTTGCATGAAGTCAAGAAAATGATAACAAGAAGTGATTTTATATAGCGAATGGAATTCATTTTCATTTTATTTTTGTTTGATAAGGCTAGAAAAAATAACATAAAGACTCGGAATCAATAATAATCCTCCAAGAGTACCTATGAGCATTCCTCCAGCAGAAGCGGTTCCAATTGTTTGATTGCCAATGGCTCCTGCTCCATGCGCCATCATTAAGGGGATGAGTCCTGCGATGAAGGCAAACGAAGTCATTAAAATAGGTCTTAATCGAGCAAGTGCTCCTTGTTTTGCTGCCTCCATCACTGATAAACCTGAGCGTTGTTTTTGTATGGCAAATTCAATGATTAAAATGGCATTTTTACCGAGTAATCCAATGAGCATGACCAAGGCAACTTGGGCGTAAATGTTGTTTTGTAATCCAAAGAGGGACAAAAACGAATAGGTTCCAAAGGCTCCAATCGGTAAAAACAATAAAATGGGCAAGGGTAAAATAAAGGACTCGTATTGGGCGGAAAGGAGTAAATAAACGAATAAAAGGCATATTGCTAAAATGTAAATTGCCTGATTGCCTGCTAAGTTTTCTTCTCTTGTCATGCCCGACCACTCGATCGTATATCCTTTGGGTAAATGTTTGGTGGCTGCCAATTTTATGGCGGTAAGAGCGGAGCCTGAACTAAATCCCGGAGCGGACTCCCCATTGACCATTGCAGCTGTAAACATATTGAAACGAGTTACTTGCTCAGGCCCAAATACCTTTTTGATGGTGATAAATGATGAATATGGTACCATTTCTCCATTTTTATTTTTTGTATGAAATTTAAGTACATCCTCCGGATGTACTCGATAGCTCGGATGAGACTGTACCATAACCTTATACATTTGTCCATAACGAATAAAATTTGTGGCATAAAAGCTTCCCAAAAGTGTTTGTAGGTTGTCCATCGCCGATTGGATTTGAACACCTTTTTGGGCGGCAGCATCTTGGTCTACTTCAATTAAAAATTGAGGAAAATTGGGGTCAAAGCTTGAAAATGTATTTTGGATTTCAGGTAACTTATTTAGTTCAGCAGCAAAATGGTTGGTAACTGCTGATAGCTTTTTAAGATCTCCGGTACCGGTTCGATCCTGAATTCTAAATTCAAATCCGGAAGCATTTCCAAATCCAGGGACAGCTGGAGGTGGAAAATATTGAATGTTTGCCTCTTTGATATCTTTTGTTTGTTCATAAAAAGATTCAGCCAATTGATCAACGGTTTTACTTCTTTCAGTCCATGGTTTTAACGTTATAATTCCCATTCCAAAAGATGCTCCACCACCATCGGTTAATAAACTGAAGCCTGATAAACTTGAAAAAGATTCAATGGAAGGGTCTTTTTTAATTCGTGCATAAATAGTGGATAATACATTTTCTGTTCGTTCAAGTGTTGCTCCCGGTGGTGTAGTTACATTCACATAGAGGGTCCCTTGGTCTTCGCTCGGAATAAAACCGTTAGGGATAATTTTTGATAAATATCCCGCTCCTAAAGAAAATAATAAGATGGTAATCCAGGGGATTTTCTTTTTACCAATGATGTATACGACCCATGAAAGATATCGATTACTGAATTTTTCAAATTGATAATTGAAGGCGATGAAAAATCGATTGATGACATTGCTAGCTTGGAGGTGTTCAGGTTTTTTTAACAATAAAACACAGAGCGCAGGTGTTAGGGTGAGTGCTATGAGTCCTGATAAGGCGATGGCGATGGCCATGGTAATCGAGAATTGTCGGTAAAAAACACCAACAGGGCCATCTAAGAAGGCAACTGGAACAAATACGGCCCCCATAACGAGCGTAATCGAGATAATTGCTCCTGATATTTCACCCATGGCCTCTTTTGTTGCTTGAAGGACGGGCATATCTTGTTCCTCCATTTTTGCAAAGACTGCTTCCACCACAACAATGGCATCATCTACCACTATTCCAATAGCCAGCACCAATGAAAACAAGGTGAGGAGATTTATTGAAAATCCAAAAGCAAGAATAAACGTAAACGTGCCTATTAAAGAAACAGGCACTGCAATGATTGGTACAAGCGTCGCTCTCCAATTTTGTAAAAAAATAAAGACAACCAAAGCAACTAATATAAAAGCCTCTAATAAGGTTTTAATTACTTCATGGATAGAGGCATCTAAAAATCGAGAAACATCATAGCTAATGGTGTAGGTCATACCAGGAGGGAAGGTGGTTTTTTCTAATTGCTTAAGCAAAGATTTTACATTCGCAATTACCTCTGCCGCATTGGAACCTGGTCGTTGTTTTAGTAAGATGGCAGCAGATGGCTGTCCATTTTCTTTCGACAACACATCATAGTCCAACGAACCAAATTCGATGGCAGCCAGGTCTTTTAAACGTAAAATTTGTCCATTTTCTGTTGATTTTATGACCAAGTTCTCATATTGTTTCTCCTGGGTGAATTTTCCAGTATATTTCAATACATATTGCATAGATTGAGGTTTTTTGCCGGAGCTCTCACCTATTTTTCCAGGAGCTGCTTCAACATTTTGCTTTCGTAGCGCCTCAACCACTTCTTCAGGTGAAATGTTGTACGTAAAAAGTTTTTCAGGTTGTAGCCAAACACGCATGGCATATTCTCTGGAACCCATGATATCGGCAAAACCTACCCCATTAATTCGTTTTAACTCGGGCAAAACATTTATATCTGCAAAATTGAATATGAATTTTTCATCCAAATCTTTATCCTTGCTGAGAAGATTTACATATAACAGCATGCTATTGATTTCTTTTTCCGTACTAATACCTGCTTTGATCACTTCTTCTGGCATTTCATCCAAAACAGTTTGTACACGGTTTTGAACATTTACCGCTGCAACGTCTGGATCAGTCCCGACTTTAAAATAGACTTGTATGATACTTGTACCATCGTTTCCTGAAACAGAAGTCATGTAAGTCATACCTGCTATACCATTGATGGCGCGTTCTAGTGGGGTTACTACGGCTTTGGCACAGACTTCAGCATTTGCTCCTGTGTATTTTGTGGTTACGGTAACTGCCGGTGGAACAATATCTGGGTATTGCGAAATTGGAAGTTGATATAACGAAATCAGGCCAATGATGACAATGAAAATAGATATGACGATCGATAAGACCGGTCGATTAATTAATTTTTGTACCATTATTTTAAGTCGTTTACTACTTGACGAATATTTACTAATTTCCCTTTTATTTGTTGGCCTTGCTTGATGTTTTGAACGCCTTCTATTAGGATATTATCTGTATGTTCAAATCCTTGTTTGACTAAATAATAATGTTCAATTCGAAAGGCAGGATTTATTTTTTTCATGCTCACTATTCCGTCTTTCCCCAGTACAAATACATAGCTTTTTTCCTGAATTTCAAAAACTGATTTTTGCGGAATCAACCAATAGCCATTTATTTTTTTCTGCATCACAATTTTACCAGATGCGCCATGTTTTAATAATTTTTCAGGGTTGGAAAATTTAGCGCGAAAGGCAATGTTACCGGTTGATTTATCTATTTTCGCATCGATTGTTTCGATAGATCCTTTTTGTGAATAGATCTCTCCATTGGACAATTTTAAGGTGATTGGAACCGATGTGGTTGTTGATTTTTGCAGTTTTGCAAATTCTAAATATTCATTTTCATTGACATTGAAATAAGCAAACACATCTCTCGTGTCTGATAGAGTGGTTAAAAGAGAACCGTCGTCTATTAAACTTCCGGCCTTAAATGGAATTCGATCTATTAAGCCATCAAAAGGTGCACGAATAGTTGAAAAATCTACCTTTAACTCATCTGCTTTTACATGAGCTTTTGCTTCTTCTCTTTTTGCTTTTAAGGCATCTAGTTTGGCTTTTGCAATGAGTAATTGATTGGTCGATATTACTTTTTTCTCCACCAATAATTTAGTGTTTTGCAATTCAATTTCAGCGGCTTTTACTTCTGCATCTGATTGTTCAAAAATGGCTTTGGATTTTAATAATTCAGTCCTGTATTCTAAATTATTGATCGTGAAAAGTATTTGACCTTTTTTAACAGATTTACCTTCGTCTGTATTAACTTTTTCCAAATAACCTTTCACTCTTGCTCGAATTTCTACGTGTTGAAAAGCGTGAATATCGGCTACGTATTCGTTGGCAATGGAGGTGTCAATTTGTATGGGATGCGTTATTTCAAGTTCTTCCAATTGAACTTGCGATTCTTCCTTTTTGAAAGAATCACAAGCTATTAAATTGACAATTAGGTATAAACTCCCGATGATTCGTAGAAATTTATTCGATTTTGAGGCTAATTGATGAAGCATGATGTTTATAATTTAAATGTTTATTTATCTTTTCCTTAGGCACTTTAGTTGATATATTGACAACATTCTTTCGATACTTTGGTGTCAATTTTTTGTTCTCCAATTGATCTGGTTGTTCATGTATTTTATATTCTTTAATGTTTATAGGTATATTTTTATTCAATTGAGCCTTATAATTTGCGTGTAGGCTTTGGCCAAATGATTGTAATTGCACAAACAAAAGGCCTATTGCTAGAACTTTTTTCATGACTAAAACAATTACAACAGCGCTGCTGTTGTGTTACATTAAATTTTCTTGAGTTTTGTTTTTTGGTTTTATTCGACTGCTGGAATTAAACCTGTGGGGGAGGGGTGGATTTTTCAAGGTAAATATTTCCCCAATGAACATCATGTTGGAAGATGTTTAAGTTACTTTGGTAACGCGTGTAAAGAATTTGTAAGTCCTGAGAAATTGAACAAAAGTCCTCAATTGTTAATTCGGACTCATCTTCTGAGGGATCTTCCACGTCTTCAGAATTAGTATCAAGATCAAGAATTCTGGTAATATTATTTTTTTCAAAAACTTCTGCTGTTTTTTTTACAAACAACTGAAACGCATCTTGACTTATCAAGAAGCTAAACAATACTACATATATTGTCATGATGCGTTTCATTAGTCTTTCAATTCTTCATAAAAGATGTAGTCATCTAAATCATCATCCTCATCTTCTTTCTTTTTCTTTTTGTTCTGAGGTACATAATCTACTTTGATTTCTCCTTCTTTTCTTTTTTGAGCAGCCTTATTTCTATATTCATTCTCCGAATTGTAGCGGTGAACCTGCGTGATCACATATCCTTTGAAAATCATTTTCAAAAGAGGCAATATCACATAGATGAATAAAAAGATAAGTCCGAGTATTTTAAGCATTGCTTTCTTTTTTCTCTATTAACGACTTAAATACAAATTTCGTTCCGCATAGACCTTTCTAAAGAAATCATCTTTTAAGTCATCAATGAAATAGATGGCTTCACCAGTAGATTTCATTTCTGGTCCTAATTCCATATTTACATTCGGGAATTTGTTGAAAGAAAATACAGGAATTTTGATTGCGTATCCTTTCTTGGTCGGATTGAAATTGAAATCTGTAACCTTCTTATCGCCCAACATCACTTTAGTTGCATAATTTACATAGGGTTCTTGGTAGGCCTTGCAAATAAATGGAACTGTTCTAGAGGCTCTTGGGTTGGCTTCAATGATGTACACTACTTCATCTTTAACCGCAAATTGAATATTTAATAATCCAACTGTTTTTAACGCTACTGCAATCTTTTTTGTATGTTCTTCAATTTGTTTGATCACATTTTCAGATAAATCAAACGGAGGAAGAACTGAGTGGGAATCCCCTGAGTGAATACCGGCTGGTTCAATGTGTTCCATGATCCCGATGATGTAAACATTTTCTCCATCGCAAATGGCATCTGCCTCAGCTTCAATGGCATTTTCTAAGAAGTAATCCAACAAGATTTTATTTCCTGGGATATCTCTTAAAATATCAACCACATGTTGTTCTAATTCTTTTTCGTTGATGACAATTTTCATGGATTGTCCACCCAACACGTAACTTGGACGAACCAATAAAGGATAACCTAATTCTCTTCCTAATACTACTGCATTGTCAGCATCTTCACACACACCAAATTTCGGATATGGAATGCTTAAATCTTTCAATAAACTAGAGAATGCACCTCTGTCTTCTGCCAAATCTAAGGCTTCAAAAGAAGTTCCAATGATTTTGATTCCGTACTTAGACAGTTTTTCAGCTAATTTCAAGGCTGTTTGACCGCCCAACTGTACAATCACACCTTCAGGTTTTTCATGCTGAATGATTTCATACACATGCTCCCAAAATACAGGTTCGAAATATAATTTATCGGCGATGTCAAAGTCAGTCGATACCGTCTCTGGATTCGAGTTGATCATGATGGTTTCATAACCAGCTTCTTTAGCAGCTAAAACACCATGTACACATGAGTAGTCGAATTCAATACCTTGACCGATACGGTTTGGACCAGAGCCTAGCACCACTACTTTTTTCTTGTTGGATGAAACCGATTCATTGTCGTGAATCGCATCACTTTGAGCAAAGGTAGAATAATAATAAGGAGTCTTTGCTTCAAATTCTGCAGCACAGGTATCTACGCATTTATAGAGACGTTTAATGCCAAGGCCATTTCGTTTGTCAAACACTTCCGATTCTAAACAACGTAAGGCATGAGCAATCTGACGATCTGCAAAACCTTTGTGTTTTG
>JBEGQV010000088.1:0-4558 GCA_041180785.1 Bacteroidota bacterium
GCCCAATAGGTTGTTCCATAATAGCCCCCCCAAGAAAAACTTCCTTTACTCCGCATTTTCAAATTGGCCGACTTTTCAGACTGAATTTGGAACCCTAATCCAAAATTATCATTCCCCATAAGGCCTGGATTCAATTGTGGGCTCACCATCAATTCGGCCGTCCGACGGCCGATAATTTGTTGTCCATTATATTTTCCTTTATTCAACAACATCTGTAAAAAGATCGCATAATCAAATGCGGTAGACGACAATCCAGCTCCTCCTGAGAAATACGTTTTCTTTGCCAATGGATAATTCGGATTGATATTTCGAAAAGTTGGCCCCCAAGGAATCACCTGCTTTTGCTCATTTTCCGTATAAACACCTGCTAATCGATTCGCCTTTTCCGCAGGCAAATTAAAATAGGTGTCTTTCATGCCAAGTGGCTCAAAAATATGCTTATGAAAATACTGCTCCAGGGTTTCTCCAGATATCACCTCCACCAAACAACCCAATAAATCAGAATTTAATCCATACGTAAATTTCTCTCCCGGTTGATGAGCAAGTGGTAGTTTGCCAAGCGCCTTCATGCGATCCAATAAAGAGGCCTTAAACTCTCCTAAACCAGATGGTATATTGTTTTTTGCATATATCGCCTTCATTTGTTCCGAACCAATATCCGAATAATCGATTCCAGACGTGTGCGTCAACAAATCCCTAATCCGAACTTCCCGCGTAGCAGGTATGGTCGTGAATGTCGAATCTTTGGCATTGTATTCTTTCACCACCGTTGGATTTTTGAACTCTGGAATGAAATCCGAAACCTTTTGATCTAAATCCAGTTTTCCTTGTTCAAACAATTGCATGATGGCTAAGCTCGTAATGGCTTTCGTCTGACTCATGATGCGGAAAATCGTATTTGCCTCCATGGGTTTATGTTGCTCAGCATCTGCTTGTCCATATCCCTTATAATGCACCAATTGATTATCTTTTACCACAAGAACAACAGAACCCACTAACTTTTTTTGCTCTAAATAAGGTTTAACCAATCTTTCAATTTGGTCTAAATGAGCATAATTAATCGTAGGATTATTTTTAACGAGGGTTGGAGAAAGGGTTTGTCCGAATAAAGAAAGGGACAAGAAAAAAAGACAATAGGTTGCGAAGATTTTCATAGAGGTTTTATATTATTTGTAAAAATTCTTTTGCTGTTAATACAGGTAGCGTACTCAATTTAAAATCTTTTTTATTTCTAGTTAAAATTACATCCATCTCGTTTTCAATCGCAGTGTAATACTGAATCGCATCTTCAAAATCTTTAAACTCTGAAGAAATTGCCAAATCAATATATTTATCAACTAAGGGTAAAACATTGACCAATACTTTAAATTTTCCTAATACTTTCCGGACATCAATACTTTTTGTAGATCGTTCAAGCATATAATTGGAATTAACGATTGACATACTTGAAATATACAATTTAATCACCCCTTGGTCGGCTAAGGAAAACAATTGCCTTGATTCTTCAAAAAACTCGGGCCTATAAATCAAAAAATCTAACACGATATTCGTGTCAACAAAAACTCTATTCATTAAGAATATTTTTTCAATAAGTGGTCAGTGTAATCTGCTCTAAAATTATTCGTATTTCCAGAAGCTATTCCCGAAAGACTTTCAACTAGCGGTGTAATTTTAATAGATTTCGTTTGATTTTTTGTAACAGTTATTAGATAATTTTCAATAAGTTTTGATAAACTCATATTTTGAGCCTTCGCATAATCTTTGGCCTCCTCGATTATTTCAGAATTAATGCTTAGTGTGAGCTTTGAATACATGATTTAAAGTTTTACGTATAAAAATAATTTTTTGTTACGTAAAAACAAAATCAAATGCAAAAAAAATCCTCTGCTTTCGCAGAGGATTTCGTACCTGGGGCGGGAATCGAACCCGCACGAGCGTTTCGGCTCACAGGATTTTAAGTCCTGCGTGTCTACCAGTTCCACCACCCAGGCAGCCCTTGTAATTTAAAAGCACCGCAGGGTGCTTCTAAATTGAGCGAAAGACGGGGTTCGAACCCGCGACCTCGACCTTGGCAAGGTAGCGCTCTACCAGCTGAGCTACTTTCGCTTAATGTGGGTACAAAATTATAACAGAATATTTGTTTATGCAAGTCGTTTATTAAAAAATCATGAATTAATTCTCTACTTTTGTCTTTTCTTACTTGTTATCAGTATGCTTAAACTTGATCAAACAGACTTAAAACTATTGGAAATTTTGCAACAAAATGCCAAAATTACCAATGCCCAACTTTCAAAAGAAATCGGTTTGTCTCCTGCCCCAACCTTGGAGCGTGTAAAAAAATTAGAAAGCATGGGAATCATCGAAAGTTACCACGCGAAAGTCAATCGAGATAAAGTCGGTTTGGGCGTAACAACCTTTGTGACAGTCACTTTAACCGGACACAAAAAACAGGTAACGGAATCTTTTGTCAATCAAATTAATCAAATCCCGGAAGTGATCGAATGTCACCACGTAACAGGTGCAGGCGACTTCATGTTAAAAATAATTTCGCGCGACATTGCTTCCTACCAGAAGCTCATGCTAGAAAAAATCAACGAGATTGAAGAGGTATCGGGTACCTCTACCATGGTCATTCTTTCTACTTTTAAAGAAAGTATGGTGCTCCCCGTTTAAAGTGCCCTTCCTTTCGTCTCAGGTAAATAAATCGTCCCAATTATAAACGTTAGGGCTGCTAAGGATATGGGATAAAAGATGCCAGAAAAATTAGAGTGGGTCATCGCCCCAAGCCATGTAGCCACAAAAGGGGCACAGCCTCCAAAAACACCATTGGCAAAATGATAGGGGATCGACAAGGACGTATATCGAATGCTCGTTGGAAATAGCTCCACCAAAAAGGCCGCTATGGGGCCATAGGCCAAGGCGGCAAACGTGACCAAAATAGAACAAATAAAGGCTAATTGAATTTTACCAAACATCGTTAAAGTAACTACATCATTTACCAAGGTTCCCTCTTGTTCAACGATAATCGACATCCAATAAAACAAAGGATAATAAAAAAGAGCAGCACAGGCCATGCCCGTCATCATGATTTTTTTGCGACCAATTCGGTCAGACAATGCTCCAAAATAAACAAACAATGGTGTGCCCACCACCAAAGAAACAGCAATTACTAAATTGGTTGTCGTAAAATCTACTTTTAAGATTTTATTGATAAATATCTGCGCATAAAATTGTCCCGTGTGCCACACCACTCCCTGTCCAACAATTGCCCCAAACATCGCAATCAACATTAATCGCCTATTTGCCTTCGAGGCAAATGCTTCTTTTAATGGGTTTTCAGACAGTTTTCCTTCCTTGCGTAACCTTGCAAATAAAGGCGACTCATGCATATTTCTTCGAATGAAATAAGAAACAATCACTAAAATTCCAGATAAGGCAAAAGGAACTCGCCAACCCCATTCTTTAAATGCCGATTCTCCGATGATGCTCTGACAGGCCAAAATGACCAATATGGAAACAAAAAATCCCAATGTGGCAGTTGTTTGAATATAAGAAGTATATTTTCCTCTTTGCGCATCTGGGGAATATTCCGCGACATAGGTCGCAGCTCCACCATATTCTCCTCCCAAGGCCAATCCTTGTAAAATACGCAAAAGCAATAGGATTGCTGGCGCCCATATACCAATTTGCGAATAACTTGGAATCAGAGCAATGGCAAATGTTGCACCCCCCATCAAGATTAAGGTCAATAAAAAAGTATATTTTCGACCAATTTGGTCTCCTAATTTTCCGAAAATAATGCCACCAAAGGGTCGAGCCACAAAGCCTGCACCAAAAGCTGCTAAGGTTGAAATAAATGCCGCAGTAGGGTCATCTTTTGGGAAAAATGACAAGGAAATAATGGACGACAAACTACCAAAAATGTAAAAATCATACCACTCAATCACCGTTCCAACTGAGGAGGCGGTAATGACTTGCCATAATTTTTTTACGGGAATTTTATTATTATCAAACTCTTCTGCAATTTCACTCATTTGTTAAATAGGATTATATTTCGGTAATTTAGAAAAAAAACTTTAATTCTTATGCGTTATGGGTTATGAGTTATGAGTTAAAGTACATTCGTTTTTTGCCATAACTCATACTCCATAACTTATAACTTATATCATGAATCGTAAAGACTTTTTACAAAAATCAGGATTAATCGCTGCTGGAGCAGCATTACCCATGGCAGCAGCCGGACCAAAAATGAAATTCATCCACCACGTCCTATTTTGGGCAAAAAATCCGGGAAATCAAGCGGAAGTCGCTCAACTAAAAAATGCAATTATCGAACTCGGAAAACTTCCGATGATCCAACATGTACATGTTGGGTCACCTGTTGTAACAGAATTTGATAAATCGGTTACAGATGGTTCCTACAGCATTTCTGTCGTCATGGTGTTTGAAAATGCGGCAAAAGAAGATGAATACCTTCATCACCCGTTGCACCTAAAATTTATCAATGAAAACAAGCACCTTTGGGGAAAGGTTGTCGTTATGGATTCGGTGGAATAAT
>JBEGQV010000089.1:0-7875 GCA_041180785.1 Bacteroidota bacterium
GATAAAGAGACATTTGAACACCCACAAATTAGTGGATTATTTCCATGTGGAGAAGGAGCAGGATATGCTGGAGGAATTATGTCAGCAGCTTTAGACGGAATCAATTCTGCAAGAGCCATTCGAACTAAAATCGAACATGGAAAAACTATTTGATCCTATTTTTGAATTACATCAACAGGTGCTTGAAAATTCACAGCTAATGTCTCAAGCCAAAAAAGCAGCAGTGAGTGTCATAATTAATGAATCAAATGAGGAATCACCTACGATTATTTTAATCAAAAGAAATGAATATGATGGACATCATAGTGGTCAAATGGCATTTCCGGGTGGGAAAATGGATGCCTCTGATAAAAATTTATATGAAACAGCAGCAAGAGAGTCAAAGGAAGAAATAGGCCTTGACTTACATATGAATCATTTTCAAGAACTTTCACCTGTATGGGTAAAAGTATCAAATTTCATCATTTATCCTTATTTAATTTTTGTTAATAAAAAGCTAGAATTTGACATAAATAAACGAGAAATTAATCGTATTTTTGAAATACCTGTGAATGAATTTACAAATTCAAAGAATTTAAAGGCGCATCAATTAACCATCCAAGGAAAAGCCTATTGGTCACCTTACTTTGAATATGAAAATGAAATTATTTGGGGTGCTACAGCCTTAATTTTATTTCAAAATATCTATTTAAAAGACTTATTACGAAAATAAACCTATGAGTGAGGAATTAGAGTCAGGATCATTGCAAGAACAAATTGCCGTTTCAGGAATGTACGAGAATTGGTTTCTGGAATATGCCTCTTATGTAATTCTTGAACGTGCGGTTCCAGCTGTAGAAGATGGTTTAAAGCCTGTACAGCGAAGAATTTTACATGCGTTAAATGAAATGGATGATGGTCGTTTCAATAAGGTTGCTAATGTTATTGGACAAACCATGCAATTTCACCCACATGGTGATGCATCTATCAATGATGCATTAGTGAACATGGGGCAAAAAGATTTGCTATTTGACTGTCAAGGTAATTGGGGAGATATGCGGACTGGAGATGGGGCTGCTGCGGCTCGATATATAGAAGTTCGTTTATCCAAATTTGCTAAAGATGTTGTTTTTAATCCACAAACGACAGAATGGCAAATGTCATATGATGGTAGGAAAAAAGAACCCATCACTTTACCCGTTAAATTTCCCTTATTATTAGCCCAAGGGGTAGAAGGTATAGCGGTTGGTTTGGCAACAAAAATTATGCCTCATAATTTTTGTGAATTAATTCAAGCCTCGATCGATATATTAAATAATAAAAAATTTGAGTTATATCCTGATTTTTTAACTGGTGGACAAATCGATGTCTCAAATTATATAGACGGCGTAAGAGGTTCGAGAATTCGTGTACGAGCAAAAATTGAAGAATTGGATAAGAAAACTTTAATTATTAAAGATATCCCATTTTCTACTACTACCACTTCATTGATTGATTCAATCATTAAAGCAAATGATACGGGAAAGATCAAAATAAAAAAGGTGATTGATAATACTGCGAAGGATGTAGAAATTCAAATACAATTAGCTCCGGGTATTAGTCCAGATGTAACTATTGATGCTTTATATGCTTTTACGGATTGTGAGGTATCTATTTCACCTAATGCCTGTGTTATCATTGATGAAAAACCACATTTTGTTGGCGTTTCTGAGATATTAAAAGTTAATACACATCAAACAGTAGAACTTTTACGTCAAGAATTAGAAATCAGAAAAGGAGAGCTTCTTGAAAAGTTATTATTTAGTTCTTTAGAAAAGATTTTTATTGAAAACAGAATTTATCGAAATATTGAAGAGTGTGAAACATTTGAATTAGTGATAGAAACTGTTGACAAGGGTTTAGATCCTTTTAAAAAAGATTTTTATAGAGAAATTGTTGAAGAAGATATTTTACGTTTATTAGAGATTCGAATTAAGCGAATTTCTAAATATGATAGTTTCAAAGCAGATGAAGCGATGAAACGTCTTCAGGAAGAATTAGAAGAAGTAGAACACCATTTGGCCAATCTAATCAAATATGCCATTGATTATTTTAAAAACTTATTGGCTAAATATGGTAAAGGAAGAGAAAGAAAGACAGAAATTCAAAATTTCAACACGATATCTGCAACAGTAGTTGCAGCTGCTAACCAAAAGTTATATGTAAATCGAGAAGATGGCTTTATCGGATATGGATTAAAGAAAGATGAATATGTCATGGACTGTTCAGACATAGATGATATCATCGTATTTAGATCAAATGGAGTTTGTGTAGTTACCAAAGTCCAGGATAAAGTTTTTGTTGGAAAGGATATAATTTATTGTTCAGTTTTTAAAAAGAATGATGATCGAAAAGTTTACAATTTAACTTATTTAGATGGCAAATCGGGACAATCTTACGTCAAACGCTTTAAAGTAACCGCCGTCACAAGAGATCGTGAGTACAAACTAACAGGTACGGATAACAAATCGAAAATCACTTATTTCTCAGCAAATGAAAATGGTGAGGCTGAAATTATTCAAGTTAGTTTAACCGCAAATTGTAAGGCTAAAATCAAACAATTTGATTACGATTTTAAGAATTTAGCGATTAAAGGTAGAGAATCGATGGGTAATTTGTTAACAAAATATCCCGTCCGAAAAATTATTTTGAAATCAGCTGGTATATCTACCTTAGGTGGTGTTGATATTTGGTACGATGCTACGATTGGTCGTTTAAATAGGGACGAGCATGGCGTTCACATTGGAAATTTTGAACCAAAAGATTTAATCTTGGTTATGTACAAGAATGGACAATATGAATTAACTAATTTTGAATTAACCAATCGATACGCTGCTGATGAAGTTCAATTTCTAAATAAATTCAATCCGAATGCGATTCTTTCCGCTGCCTATTTTGATGGGGCAAGTAAAGTTCACATGATCAAACGATTTAAAATTGAAACTTCTACTGTTGATAAAAAATTCCACTTTATCACGGAGCATAAAATGTCGAAATTATTGGCTGTAACTGATAATTATGCACCAGATGTTCAAATTAAGTCCAAACCTGATGGCAAAACCAATGAAATAACGCTTGTACCGATTGACGAATTGGTTGAGGTGCGGGGCTGGAAAGCCATTGGCAATAAATTAAATTTTCAAAAATTGTCAGAAGTTGAGTTTATTCCTACAGAAGTTGCTACACCAGAGGAGGAAATTGATGAACCTGAATTTGTTATTACAAATTTAGAAAATGAAGTAGAAGAGGTGAAGGAAGTAGAAGTTAAAGAAACTACCGAACTTCCAGTAGTTGAAAAGGAGGAAATACCTTTTGAAATAAAAAATTTACCAAACGACTCTGAGAAGCATGGCTCAGGTGAACAACTAGGACTATTTTAATGAAAAATGAATTGAATAAGCCCAAAGTATTAAATGCATGGGCATTTTACGATTGGGCTAATTCAGTTCATTCATTGACTATTACATCTGCTATATTTCCTATTTATTATCCAATAGCTGCCATAATGGTTGGATCTTCCACGCCAGAATTATTGGATATTTTTGGGGTTTCAATTCCTAATACTGCTGTCTATTCATATACCATTTCAATTGCTTTTTTGTTTCTCGCCTTTAGCATTCCTTTATTTTCAGGAATATCAGATTATCTGGGAAACAAAAAATCCTTTATGAAAGGGTTTTGTTATCTTGGAGCTTTAAGCTGTATGGCTCTTTACTTTTTCACCAAAGGTAATTATTGGTTAGGAACGATTGCCTTTTTATTTTCAATCATTGGTTGGGGAGGAAGTATTGTATTTTATAATTCCTATTTACCAGAAATTGCTAGTCCAGACAAATTTGATCATTTAAGCGCCAAAGGCTTCACTTTAGGATATATTGGAAGTGTTTTATTGTTGATACAAAATTTAACCATGGTTTTAAAGCCAGAGTGGTATGGGGGCATTAGTGGTGACGTGGCATCCAGAATTTCATTTTTAACAGTTGGTATCTGGTGGATTGTTTTTGCTCAAATTCCATTTTATTTCCTACCTAAATCAAAAATTTTAAAAGAAAAGGATCATACAACTTGGTGGTTAGGTGGGTTGAAAGAACTTCAAAAGGTATTACAAGAAGTTCAACAACTTCCAGATATAAAAAATTATTTAAGTGCCTTTTTTCTGTATAACATGGGCGCACAAACAGTTTTGTTTTTAGGAGCTTTATTTGGTGGACAAGAATTAAAATTACCAGCTCAGTCGCTCATAATCACCATTTTAATCATTCAATTAGTTGCTATTCCTGGTTCCTATACTTGTGCTTATTTATCCCGTAAAATTGGAAACATAAAAGCCATTGCAGCCATTGTTTTCATATGGATTTTGGTGTGTTTTTATGCATACACAGTAGTAGATGAATTCAATTTTTTTATTTTGGCAACTGCCATTGGCTTTGTCATGGGAGGCATTCAAGCGAATAGTCGAGCTACCTATGCTAAATTATGTCCAAGCGGAGAAAAAGATACAGCATCCTATTTTAGTTTATATGATGTATGCGAAAGATTATCCACGGTGATTGGTACAGCAATCTTTGGTATCTTTATTCAAGTAACTGGAAATATGAGAAATGGTGTATTTTTCTTGATTTTTATTTTTTCTTTAAGTTTTATTTTCATTTTTAATTTGTTAAAAATGAATCCAGCCAAATTACTTAAATCGGAATAATATTTCGTTCCATTTTAGTAGTCCATTCTTTTGGCACCACTTTTTTAATCTCTTCGATGATTACTTTTAAAATGGCTTTTCGTACAAAAGAATGGCTGTGAACAATTGATACCTCTCTATAAGGTTGAGCAGGTAATATTGAAAAAATTTGATTTTTTATATCTTCAGGTAAATAATCCTGCACCATTAGCGGCACAATCGTTTGTCCATTGGCATCCTTTGCCAGACGAATAATTGTTTCTAAGCTTCCTGATTTATAAATAAAGTTATTAGCCTTAGTTTTTAAATTTCTAAGACTACAGATAAAATTAATTTGATTAGATAAACAATGTCCTTCCTCTAATAGCCATAACTTTTCGGGCTGAATCTCATTCATTATTTTTCCATTATCAATCACGTTCGAATAGAGTAGTAGCTCCTCATAATAAATGGGAATTTCCTGAAGCAAACTTTCTTGTAAAGGTGTAACGAGTACTCCCAAATCAAGTTTACCATCAATTAATTGTAGACGAATTTGATCAGTCGTTAATTCTGAAATAATAACTTGAAGTTCTGGGTAAGCTTTATTTAATGTGGATAAAAATTTAGGAACCAAATAGGGGGCAATTGTTGGAATGATTCCAACATTTATGGTTCCAGCCACTTTTGAACTATATCCTTTTGATAGGGATTTTAAATTATTCCATTCTTTAAGAACAATTCTAGCCTGTTGAATGATTTCTTCGCCATGGCCTGTGGGTTTTATTGGTTTAGATTTTCGATCAAATAACTGCATGTTTAATTCATTTTCCAAATTTGTTATTTGAATACTTAAACTTGGTTGGGTAACGCAGCAATGTTCTGCAGCCTTTGAAAAACTATTAAAATCAGCTACGGCAATGATGTATTCAATCTGCGGAATAGTCATATAAATATTTTTTATACAAATATAAAAAATATAAATTTGATTTATAATAAAACTATTAAGACCTTTGTATTATCAAATTTAAACAAGAAAAAACATGTCACACATTTTAGGTTTAGGAGCAAAGTTTCCTACATTTTCAAAAAAAGCAGTTGTAACCTTAGATAAGGAATTTGTTGATATTACGAATGAAGATCACATCAAATCTGGTAAATGGATGGTGATGTTTTGGTGGCCAAAAGACTTTACATTTGTTTGTCCAACTGAAATAGCAGAATTCAACAAACGTGCAGGTGATTTCGCGGACAGAGATGCTAATTTAATTGGTGCATCAACTGATTCTGAGTTTGTTCATTTAGCTTGGAGAAATGACCATGATGATTTAAGGGGATTAAAATTCCCAATGTTAGCCGATACATCTAAAAGTTTAGCAGAAGAGTTAGGTATCTTAACTGCTGAAGAAAAAGTTGCATATCGTGTGACATATATTGTAGATCCTCAAGGAATTATTCGTTGGGTATGTGCAAATGATCTTTCTGTAGGTAGAAATGTAGACGAAGTATTACGCGTATTAGATGCTTTACAAACAGACGAATTGTGTCCATGTAACTGGAAGGCAGGAGAAGCAACTTTATCATAACATCAACAAACATTAATGCCCCGTTAACCGGGGCATTTAAATTTAAGACAAATGAGTGAGACTAGAGATAATTTATTGTTAGAATTGAATCTTACAACTGATTTAGAATTTCCACTTTTAGATCAATTAGACCAGGCTGAACATCGATATATTAAGGATTTGAAAATCAATGTATCAAATGCCTTAAAATCACAAAATTTAACAGAAAAAGAAGCCGTGTTATTGGCTTTGGCAGTATCCGTTAATCAAAAGCATACGTTGACAATTAAATCTTTGTCAGCATTAGCGACTCAAAAAGGAGCAAGTGAGGCAGAGGTTAATGAAATCCATGCCTTGGTATCCTTATTAAATGCGAATAATATTTACTATCGTTTTAGACATTTTGTAGATAAAGAGTACTACAATACAACTCCGGCGGGGATTAGAATGTCGATTATGATGAATCCAGTATTAGGAAAAGAGTTTTTTGAATTAGCGAGTTTAACTGTATCTGCCATTAACGGTTGTGAGATGTGTGTAACTTCACACGAACAATCAGTTAAAAATCATGGAGCTAGTGAGGCTCGAATTTTAGAAGCAATTCGTTTGACTTCTATTTTTAAAAGTTTGATAGTTTTGTTGTAAAAATTATATTGTTTGAACGAAAAAAGGAGCATTTTGCTCCTTTTTTTATTTTAAATTTTTAACAATTGAATTTAAATTAAATCTAAATGACCATAATTCTTTGAAGCTTTGCCAACAAACCTTAAGCAATTTAAAATGTCGAATAGATACTTCTCCGGTTTGGCGTTCTACGTGCTCAATTGGGATATTCATTACATCTTGACCTGCTTTTTTAGACATTACTGACAAAAAGATATTAGGTGCAAATGGTGTTTTTTTAGGTAATGCATCAATTAATTTTTCTAAAAACTTACCTTCAATTAATCGATAAGGAATGTTCGCATCTGCAATACTTGTTCCATAAATAAATAAAAGAGAGTATTTTAAAATACGAGTAATGATCAATCGAAAGAAAGCGTCATGACGAATTTGTCGAAAACCTAAAATAAATTTAGACTTCTTGCGATTATCCCATAGTTTTGAAAAATCTGAAACTAAAAATTGGTCATCTGAATCTGTTTGAAATACATATTCTGGTTGAAAGGTAAGTGCTTGTTTATAACCATTTACCACAGCCATTCCATGACCTGCATTCACTTGATGCACAACTTTTAAACTTGGAAAGTTTGGTGTTAATTCATCTAATAGTTTTCCGGTATTATCTTTTGAACCATCATTTACAACAAGTAAAACAAAATTTTCTGGGTTAACAATTTTACTTATTCCTTGATACCAATCTCCAATTACTTGCTGTATACAGGCTTCTTCGTTGTAGGCAGGGATGACAATTGCTAATTCTTTTGACATGCTATTCAAAATATTTTTTAAGGGAATTAATAGGTGATTCTATACAAAACCATGAAAGTGTTGAAATCACTACTAAAAATACAAAGTTAAGTAAAAAAAGGAGGTAATGATTATGAAAAAAGGAATAATTTGATAATCCAAATTTTTCATCAAAGAAACCAAATAGGGTATTACCGTCTTTATGGAATATGTTAAATATGAAAT
>JBEGQV010000090.1:0-7570 GCA_041180785.1 Bacteroidota bacterium
TCGACCGAATCAGCCTTTGTTTCCAAATACAAACTATGTGCAAGTTCTTTTTCTCGCTGACCTTCCACATAATGCTCTCTTTGATTTTCTACTAAAAATCCAAGTGATACAGCCATGAATAACATAAAAAATTCGCCAAAATATTCCTTCCAATTTTTGGGCGCGTGATGTGGGTGATGTACTTCCATGTGGGAAGGTATAAGGAATGAGGTTTAAGGTGAAATTTAGGAATAAAGTGTTTGTCCAAAATTCCTTTGGATTTGTCCAGAATTATATATTATCTAGCTATTACCCCTCCTATCCGAATGGAGATCAAATCACGATTCACAAACTGCTCAATGATAAACATTGAACTCATACATCAAATACGTCAAGAAATAATTAATTGAAAGGAACTCGACTTAAATAATCAATACGTGTGATGGATCGAAGTCCTTGAGTAATTTTACTCAGCTCACCTAAACGTGTATTTTTCTTACGCACATCATTTCTTTGTTGCTGATGTGTATAATAATCAATACGCGATTTATCAGGCAAAATCATCATATAAGTATTTACTGGATAACCATCGGTTGCACGATAAACAATTTGATTAAAGGAAAAACCTAAAGATTTATCAATCGCATTGCTTTCCTCTAATGCATTTTCATACTCAGCCGTTTTGTCGAAAGGAACTGTAAAAAGTATCACTTTTCTGAAGTCATAATTTTCAGCTTTAAAATCTGGAACTCTGACAGACATTTTATCCACTGCCACCCAGGTGGAACGTTGTAAGGCAGCTGCAGCATTTGTTCTACTTGCTTCTGTTATATCCTTTAATTCCAATGCAATTTTATCACTCCACGCTTCTCTCTTAGCGATGTATTCCCCCAAATTCTTTTCACCTCGGATGGAAATCATATTATAGGTACGTCCAGACTCCGACGTATGAGCAATTCGATTGGTAATCACACCCGCTGCCTCTTTCATCCACCAATTCCGAACAATTGGATTATTTTTCTTATATAGATCAACGTCTTTTACTCGACTCTCGATCATCATTACATACGTTTTTTGAGCAGTTTGTGCCACCATTTGGAATCCGACCAAAATGAGCAAAAGGGGTAAAATTAGCTTCTTCATAATTTGAATTATTTGTTGTAAAAATTATGAAAGCAAGTTACCGGATGAACAGTATTCTATGGATGTAAACCTACCAGGTTATTTGTCCAATATTACTTGAAATTTGTCTAATTATTTTATTAAAACGCGGTCAAACTTATTATTTGCATTTAATTTAAATGCATTAAAACTCGGATCTATCCAACCATTGGGTCCCTTTTTCCAATTTTGTCCCTCGATTAAAATCTCAGGTTTTCCATCTTTGTCGATATCGTAAACTTTTAACCAATCAAATTCCATTTGATTGGGATTATCATAAGCAGTTCCTTCAAAAACATCCTTTGTTTTATTGGTAAATTTATTTCCACCTTGATTTTCATAATATTGAACCACATAATGCGCTTGGTATCCATAACTGGTATTGACGAACAAATCCAAATCACCATCTTTATCTACATCATACACTGCACAATCCATACTTAAACTTGTATGATCATCAATACTTTCTAATACTAATTTATTACTATCGAAATAGGGAAAACCTGCTTTTCCAAAATAGATAAAAAATGGCCTTCTGAAATCTTCCACCTTGGGTTGATCAGATGGATTATTTTGAACGCCAACTAATAAATCAACATATCCATCTTGATTTATATCGATCAATTCATGAGAAGTCGCATTAAAATAATATCCCCCTAAATTAGCAGGATTTGCAGTTAAAAATTCCTGTGGCATATTTACTTTATCAAAGGTAAAGTCACCCTTACCTAGCATAAAATAAGTTTTTCCCCCTGCAATAATATCGGCAATTCCATCTTTGTTGATGTCGCCAACCGCCACACTGTGTGTAAATTCATTGGGTCCTTGATAAAGGGTAATGGGTTTAGAAAATCCATCTTTGCTGCCTTTAGAAATAAATAAACCACGGAGTTGTTCGTTGTCGTCCGAGGCTCCTGCCATAATTAGGTCCAAGTAACCATCCTTGTTTAAATCTGCACTTACAAATTTTCGTACGCCCGTATCGCCAATTTGAATTCCATTCGTCAGATCTAATTGCGTATATCCTGCACTTGATTTCGAATAAAATTTAATTTCACCCGTATTTTCATCTTTGAATAAATACTCAACATTTCCATCACCATCAAGGTCAAAATAATCAATTCCAACAGCAATCATTCGAATATTGGGTGGCTGTAAGGTGTGATGATTACTATACCATCCATTGTTTTTTTCATGATTTTCCATAGAATTCAAAGATATGGAATTCGATTTTTTCATTTTGTCGAGCATCCCAAATGTAGCCTTTAGAGAGATTGCTTTAGAAACAGAAACTTCAATGGGATTATCGCTTGAATTTAGATCGCCTGACCAATTTAAAAAAACTGCTCCGGCAGAGGGCATGGCAGTCAATCGTACTTTTGAACCCGAAGGATATACCGAATGGGTTGCCAACAAGATAACTTCCTCTTTCACGGTTCCATTTCCTTCAATCGTTAAGCTCAAGGGATATTGACGTTTTTCAAATTCACCTGTCACTTGTTTATCAGTATCAATGGTTAGGCTAAAAGGATTATTTGTACCAGAAATACTTCCCTTCCATTGTTTAAAAGTAAATTCAGCAGCAGGAGTGGCGGTCAGCAAAACACTCGCGCCATGTTCAAAGGAGTTGGATGCTGGAATTACTGTCCCACCTGTTTGAGGAGAACTTTCGGTAGACAATTTATGCTGTATAATTTCCTTTGTGCAAGAAAGAGGAAGAAGTAAAATACATAAAATGGTTAATTTCTTAAGAAGATGCATGAAGGTAATTTTAGAAATATTTGTTAGTTGAAAATTAACTTCCATTTTTGGTAATCGTTTTAAAAAATCTGTTTATTCAGTGATAATCACAGAATAAACATTCCTAAATCACTCAAATAAAATAATATAGCTAATTTTACAAACAAATAATTGTTCGCTTGTGTTAAAAAACGTATTACGTGTTATTGTCTGTATTTTTTTGGTTTGTTCATTTAGTGAAACCTATGCTGATACACCAAGCTTGGAATGGATAGAACCACATCAATTTCCGTTGAGACATCGAATTAACTTGGAACAATTAACGATTGAAAAAGAATCGAAAATCCATGAATGGGTGAAAGTTAACACCTTACATATCTTAAATGAAGACCTTATTGCCTTAAAAAATAAATTCTATTTTGGAGATTCATTTCGAATTAAGCCAGATGTGATCAGATTTGCCATTCAAGGAACTGGTTTTGTGTTCGATTTTAACCAAACGACGAATACATTAACACGAGTAGATAACACAAAACACAGCGGTTATAACTTTAGTGCCATTCGATTTTACCGTAACCATGTATTGTATTCTGTAGGAGGTGAAGGATTTTGGTCATATAACAAACACATTACCTATTTCGATGAGCATCGTAGTAAAGAATGGGAGATTTTTAGAACCAAAAACAAGGGTCCAGAGGTAATTTCTACAGGCTATCAAGGTTACTCAAAAAAAGCAGATGTATTTTTCTCTGGAGGAGCAATCAAAAAAGATTTCTTAATTAATGAAAATTTTGAAGAGTTAACCGACTTTTATCAATTCGACTTTGCAACAAAGTCTTGGGAAAAATTAGGCGAAATAAATTCCATTCTCGCTTCTAAAACACTTAAAGTGGTGTATTGGAATGGTTCTCATTTTGTTCAACTTGCAAATGATAAAGTGTATTTTATCGATCCAATCAAGAATAGTATCCATGTATTCCAAGACAATGCTACATATTTTGAAGATGGAAGCAATTATTTTATCTCAAATGATTCGATCATTTATTTTAAAAATGCATCCGAAGGACCCTTTCAAATTATCCCCGTAAATAGTTTGCTCAAAAAAGCTACTTACATAGGAAAGTTTTATGCGCCAAATAACACACTTTGGTATATCGGAATGGCTATATTTTTAGCGGCGGGTATTATTACCTTTGGAATTATCCAATGGAGAAAGAATCGACAACCCAAATTCAATGAGATTGAACTCAAGTTATTGACATTTCTGGTAACCTCTAAAGGAAAACTTGTTACAACCTATGACATCAATGACCTGCTAGAATGTTCCCACAAATCTCAGGAAAGTCAACGGAGAATCCGACACCTGATCATCAATCAAATCAACACCAAATTAGATTACAATTACCAAATCAAAAATGCCATTGAACGAATTCCTTCTGAAGAGGATAAGCGGATTGTAAATTATCAACTCAATATTGATACGATTGAAAAAATTCAAAAAATCGTTCAACTTAAGGGGTAAAGCTGACCTCTTTTCCAATTGAAATTGTCAGAATATGCTGGTCAAAGGACAGCTCTACTACACCTGAATCATCTAACTCTTTGGGTTGAAAATGCAATTTTGCTATTGTTGAATCATTGGATTCAACAATATGTTTCATCAAACAGCCTTCTATTTCAACAATTACCTTGTTCACCTTCCTAATCTGGTCTTTTCCTTTCACACGAACGTAGCCTTGACATTCATAAAATCCGTCTTCATACCTACAAGAAACCCTTTTAGGATTTGCTAACACATTGATTGTTAATAAAAAACAAAAAAATACTAAGCAATTGATTTTATTCATAAGGGAAGTTATCAAATTTTATTTTTTTGGCAAAAATTGATTTTGTTCAAAAAAGGCCTCTATCCTGACCTGACCTTATAAATTTCACTTTTTCAATAAAAAATTTTACTATCCTTATATCAGATAAGGATAGTTTCAGAAATCAGCTTCAATAAATTGCCTGAAGTTAGTAATCAACCTTAAACCTCATCTTATGAAAAACAAAATTGACTATTTTGTGAAAAAGGGCCGATTTGTCAATATACTGACAACACTGGCACTCTTTTTCGGTAGCGTGGCCTTCGCTCAAGGCCAAACCTTACAAGGTAAGGTAAGTAGCTCTTCTGGAGAGCCACTAGCAAGTGCAACTGTATCCGTAGTAGGTACCACAAGAGGTACACTTACAGATGGGTCAGGTAATTTCAAAATTGATTTGAAGAAAAATGAAACGGTTCGCTTCAGTATGATTGGCTACACAGCCAAAAGTATTGCTTATACGGGTCAAGGTTCCTTGAATGTCGTGTTAGAATCGGACGACAAAACCTTAAACGAAGTTGTAGTGGTAGGTTACGGTAGCACTTCTAAAAAGGAATTAACGGGTGCCGTTCAGACCATTGGTTATAAAGAATTGAAAGATTTACCAGTAACACAAATTGGCCAAAAATTACAAGGGCAATTAGCCGGTGTTCAAATCAACCAAACTACCGGACAACCTGGTAAAGGAATGAACATCCGTATTCGTGGACAATTATCTGTATCTGCAGGTTCTGATCCACTTTACGTGGTGGATGGTTTTCCAATAACAGGTACAATTGGTGCCATGAACCCAGATGAAATTGAAGACATCTCCATCTTAAAAGATGCTGCTTCTACTTCCCTATACGGTTCACGTGCAGCTAATGGTGTGGTAATGATTACAACTAAAAAAGGTAAAGGTAGCGGAACAACCGTTAGCTTTAATACGTATACGGGCGTTCAACAAGTTCCGATGAAAGGACGTGTTCAAATGATGGATGCGGTTGAATTTGCACAATTCAAAAAAGAATTCTATGAAGATGCAAAGCAACCTGTACCTGTTGAATTCCAAAATCCTTCCCAGTATGCTGGTAAAAACAACGACTGGTATGATGCCTTAATCCAAAAAAATGCACCGATCACTAGTTATAACTTATCCATCACTTCAAACAAGGAGAAATCTAGAACTTCTTTGGTTGCTGGTGTGTTAGATCAAAAAGGGGTTGTCTTAAATACCGATTATAAGCGTTATTCATTACGTTTAAATTCTGCGTATGATCTATCTGACAAAGTAACTGTTGGTTTCAACGTGGCTCCACAATTGGTATATGACAATACACCAAGAACAGATGGTGACCGTTCAAATGGTATTTTATTTAATGCGATGCACACCTGGCCAATCATGCCAATTTATGAGGCAGATGGTACAACGCTAACCAAATTCAATAAATTCCCTGCAAGTACAGGTAATATTTGGGCCTATGCCAACTGGGTACGTTCAGCTCAAGAGATCATCAATGAAACCACTACGACCAACTTATTGTCGAATGCCTTCATTGAATATGAGATCATTAAAGGTTTGAAATTCAAATCAAGCATGAATGGTGAAATTGCAAGAACAAAATATTTCTTCTTCAATCCATCCACTGCAACAAACGCACTGAATACACCAACACCAACGACAGCTGTTTCTATTCGTACAAATTACGAAAACTTATCTTGGTTGAATGAGAACACCTTGACCTATAATACAACCTTCAATGAAGATCATAAGTTGGAATTATTAGCAGGTTACACCAACCAATATTACCGTCAAGAATCTACTAACATTCAAGCTGACACGTATTCAGATGACCGCCTTCCAACCATCCAAGGTGCCATTAACATCAACCGTACAGCATCTAACAGTGGAGTTCAAGAGTGGTCATTGACTTCTTATTTAGCACGTGCAAATTATAATTACAAAGGAAAATATTTAATCAATGCCGCGATTCGTCGTGACGGATCTTCTCGATTCGGTTTGAATAACCGTTGGGGAACTTTCCCATCAGTAGGTATTGGTTGGGTAATTTCTGATGAAGATTTCATGAGAGACCTTCCGGTAGTATCGTTTATGAAATTTAGAGGAAGCATCGGTGAAATTGGTAACAATAACATCGGTAACTATACCCAATATGCTTTGATTAACAATACTGTAAATGGGGTGTTTGGAAATACTGTAGCACCAGGCGCAGCGGTTTCTACCTTAGCGAATCCAAATTTAGGTTGGGAAAAAACACGCCAATTGGACCTTGGTTTAGACTTAAATCTTTGGAATGATCGTGTGAATTTCACGTATGATTACTATTTAAAAAACACAACCAATTTATTGTATTCGGTTCAAATTGCTCAAGAATCAGGATTTGGTAACTTTAATGATAACATCGGAGAAATCAAATTCTGGGGCCATGAATTCAGCTTAAATACTAAAAACACAGTTGGCGCCGTAAAATGGTCAACAAATGCAAATATCTCATTCAACAGAAACGTAGTAGTTGCTTTAGCACCAGGAATTGATCGAGTATATGGTACTTTCCACATCACGAAAGTAGGTCAACCATTTGGACAATTCTATGGATTTATTTCTCAAGGAATGTACAAAAACCAAGCAGATGTTGATGCTAGTCCAAAAGTACCGGGTCGTTCTTTCCCTGGAACCATTAAACTTTTTGATGCAAATGGTGATGGCGTCATTACAAACGGTGGTAACTTCGACGACCGTGTGATCATGGGTAATCCTTTCCCTAATTTCATTTATGGTATCACAAACAATGTGACCTATAAAAACTGGGATTTCAACATCATTGGTT
>JBEGQV010000091.1:0-4615 GCA_041180785.1 Bacteroidota bacterium
ATCTTGAGAAGTTATTTCTACATCTTCTATAGTTAAAGATACGGTATTTCCCGCAATAACAATAGCTAAAGTTCCTTCACGCTCCAATTCATTGATCTGATCTGGCGTAAACCCTTGTATCTCCTTAGAAATCAAGCCCATGTCTTTTCCGAAACGTGGCCCTAAGGTCTTGAAATTAGGTTTAATTTGTTTCACCAAGATTCCCGAAGCATCGTCTAAAAGTACGATTTCTTTTACGTTAACTTCTGCTTTAATCAAGTCAGATACTGCTTTAATTTCAGCTCTTTGATTGTTGTCAAGCACTGGAATCATTACCTTTTGCAACGGTTGACGCACTTTAATCATCTCTTTTTTACGAAGAGACAACACTAATGATGAAATCGTTTGGGCTTTTTGCATTTTGCTCTCCAACGATTTATCAACAAAGTTTTCAACGTATGCTGGAAATTGTGCCAAATGTACACTTTCAAAACCTTCTGAATGTGTCGCTTGTGTTAAGTCTCTGTATAATTTATCCATATAAAATGGCGCAATTGGCGCTGCCAGTTTACTTATACTTAACAAACATGTGTATAAGGTTTGATAGGCTGCAATTTTATCTTGAGCATATTCGCCTTTCCAAAAACGTCTTCTACACAAACGAACGTACCAGTTACTCAAGTTTTCTTGAACAAAATCAGAAATGGCACGAGCGGCTTTCGTTGGCTCATAATCCGCATAAAAACCATCTACCTCTTTAATCAAAGTATTCAATTCCGAAATAATCCATCGATCAATTTCTGGTCGATCTGCTAATGGAATCTCCGCTTCTGAATAGGTAAATCCATCAATATTAGCATACAAACTAAAGAACGAATAGGTGTTGTATAAAGTCCCGAAGAATTTACGACGCACCTCAGCAATTCCTTCAATATCAAATTTCAAGTTGTCCCAAGGATTCGCATTGGATATCATGTACCAACGCGTTGCATCTGGTCCATATTCTTTCAAGGTTTCAAATGGATCTACGGCATTCCCTAAACGTTTCGACATTTTTTGTCCGTTTTTGTCCAAAACCAATCCGTTAGAAACTACATTTTTATAGGCAATTTTATCGAAAACCAAGGTTCCAATAGCGTGTAGCGTATAAAACCAACCACGGGTTTGATCGACTCCCTCGGCGATAAAATCAGCTGGGAAGGATTTGTTTTGGTCAATCAACTCTTTGTTTTCAAATGGGTAATGCCATTGTGCATAAGGCATTGCACCCGAATCAAACCAAACATCAATCAAATCACTTTCGCGTTGCATTGGTTTTCCTGAAGCCGAAACCAAGATAATTTCGTCCACTACATTTTTGTGCAAGTCAATCATATCATAATTGGCCTCCGACATATTTCCAATTTCAAATCCGGCAAATGGGTTTGTTTTTTGGAAACCAGCAGCGATTGATTTTTCAATTTCGAGGTACAATTCTTCTACCGATCCAATCAAGATTTCTTCTTGTTTGTCTTCGGTTCTCCAAATTGGCAAAGGAATTCCCCAGTATCTTGAACGAGATAAATTCCAATCGTTGGCGTTTTTCAACCAGTTTCCAAAACGTCCTTCTCCGGTAGCTTTGGGTTTCCAATTGATCGAATCGTTCAAGTCAAACATACGATCACGAACCTCGGTAATCTTAATGAACCAAGAATCCAAAGGATAGTATAAAATAGGTTTATCTGTTCTCCAACAATGTGGGTAACTGTGGACGTATTTCTCTACTTTGAACGCCTTATTTTCTTCTTTTAACTGAATGGCAATTTCCACATCGGCAGAACGCTCTGGTGCTTCGCCCTCGTCATAGTATTCGTTTTTAACGTATTTGCCTGACAAATTGCCTAGTCCATTGACGAATTTACCTTGTAAATCTACTAAAGGGACTGGCGTGCCGTTTTCGTCTAATACCAACATTGGCGGCACTTCTGGAGTAGCTTCTTTGGCTACCTTAGCATCATCCGCTCCAAAAGTAGGTGCTGTATGCACAATTCCTGTTCCGTCTTCGGTAGTCACAAAATCTCCTGCAATCACGCGGAAAGCATCTTCAGCATTTTGGTACGGCAACGCCAATGGCATCAATTGTTCATAACGAATTCCTACTAAATCAGCTCCTTTGGCTTCCGCCAAAATTTGATACGGTATTTTTTTATCTTCTGCTGTATACTTTACAAAATCATCATTGGATTCGGCTACAAAATATTTTCCTCCAAATTGTTTTCCAACTAATGCCTTAGCTAAAACTACATTAATCGGCTCAAACGTATATTGATTGAAGGTTTTTACCAACACATAATCAATTTTTGGACCTACTGTCAAAGCCGTATTGGATGGCAAGGTCCAAGGCGTTGTAGTCCAAGCCAAAATATGAATAGTTCCAAAACCTTGTAAAAAACTTGGTAATGACTCTGGTTTAGTTTTGAACTGTGCTACAATCGTAGTGTCTGTAACATCGCGATAGGAACCCGGTTGGTTCACTTCATGCGATGACAATCCTGTCCCTGCTTTTGGCGAGTAGGGTTGAATCGTGTAGCCTTTGTACATCAAATCCTTGTTGTAGATTTGTTTCAACAACCACCATACGGTCTCCATGTATTTGGGTTTGTAGGTAATGTAAGGGTCTTCCATATCGACCCAATACCCCATTTTTTCCGTCAAGTCATTCCAAACATCAGTATAGCGCATCACGGTGCGTTTACACGCCTCGTTGTATTCTTCAACGGTGATAGTTTTCCCGATATCTTCTTTGGTAATTCCCAATTCTTTTTCGGTTCCTAATTCCACCGGCAAACCGTGGGTGTCCCATCCTGCTTTACGCTTTACTTGAAAGCCTTTTTGAGTTTTATAGCGACAAAAAATATCTTTAATAGCACGTGCCATCACGTGGTGAATTCCAGGTAATCCATTTGCCGAAGGCGGACCTTCAAAAAATACGTACGGCGAATTCCCCTCTCGAGTACTTACCGTTTTTTCAAAAATCGCTTCTTTCTTCCAAAAATCCAGCACTTCTTCTGCCGATTTTGGCAAGTCAAGTCCTTTGTATTCAGTAAATTTTGTGCTCATGGTATGCTTTTCTTAATCGAGTTGCGAAAGTAGTGAATATTAGTAAATAGGCAAAAGCGAAAAGACAAAACTTATTACTGCCTATTCAAGTGCAATTTTTAAAAATACAAGATCATGATGGTTACCTAGCAATCTTTGCTTTTGATGCTAGCATTGCCATTATGCATAGACCTCCTTCAGCACTTCCAAGGATTTAGGTTTTCGAAAGCCATCCAAATGGTAACTGTAGTAGTCCATCAGGATTTTCAAGAGGATTTGTCGTTCTATAACATGGAAGATTTTTTGATCCGCATCCCATTTTAAATCGATCAGTTTTTTGAACAAAAGGGTTTCGTGTTCTGTCAACGAGCTCGAAGCGTGAAACGGGGAAAAAACACCTTCAATCAATTCGAAAAAAGCATGATCACTATCAGTTACATCAGGGTAAAATCCAAAATATTTGGTCATTTCGAGTAGCAAAATCAGATGAAAGTTAGCAATTTCGTCGTGATTATCAAGCCATTGTAAAGCGGCTTCTAGAAAGTTGAAAAGCGCTTCGTTTTTTTCTTCCTCGTGAATGGAATGATGTAAAATCTCAGACAAGAACAACACCATCGTGCTTTTCACAATGTCAGTGTGTATTGACTGAAAAGGGGTGGCAATTTTAATTTCTTTAAAGTTCTCCAAAGTGCCTTTGTTCTTATGCACCGCTTCAATTTCTAAAATACTCAACGGCTGAAAATAAGCGATTTTTTGATTCGATTTTCGAGTCGAAAACGCATCCCGAACAAAATAGGATTTCAAACCATGCGTCAAGGTAAAGCATTTTACAATCAGGCTTTTTTCCTGAAATTTTAATGCTGAAATAACAATCGCTTTGGTTTTGACTTGCATGAATTGAATATTGGTTTACAAATATAAGATACTGAATCGCATAAACTAAAAAAACCTTCTCCCGAAAATCGAAAGAAGGTTTTTAACATTTGAATTAATAATTTTACACCACACCTTGTGCCAACATGGCATCGGCTACTTTTACAAATCCAGCGATATTGGCTCCTTTTACATAGTTGACATAGCCATCTTCTTCAGCACCATATTTTTTACATTGATTGTGGATGCCCACCATGATTTCTTTTAACCGCGCATCTACTTCCTCACTCGTCCAGTTCAAACGAATCGAGTTTTGGGTCATTTCCAAACCAGAAGCGGCAACACCCCCTGCATTAGCGGCTTTTCCAGGAGCAAAAAGCACTTTATTTTCTAGGAATAATTTAATGGCTTCTAAAGTGCAAGGCATATTGGCAGCTTCAGTTACGCAAATCACCCCATTGGCAATTAAATTTTTGGCATCTTGCTCGTTCAACTCATTTTGAGTCGCACACGGAATGGCAATATCTACCTTGGCTTCCCAAGGACTTTTCCCTTTGTGAAAAACCGCCTTAGGATATTTCTCTAAATAGGCTTCGGCTTTGTTATCGCCACGGGCTCTCATTTCGAGCATAAAGTCTATCTTCTCTCCTGAAATACCTTCTTCATCATAAATATACCCATCAGG
>JBEGQV010000092.1:0-10067 GCA_041180785.1 Bacteroidota bacterium
ATTTGAAAAAAATGCGATACGTGAACGGAAAATTGATGTGCAATTGATAGCCGATAGCTCTGATCCCAATTTGGCAACAACGTTGGTCAATTATGGCAATCAAATCATTTTTGATTTTCAAATGAGATGGTTTGGACAAAATACATTGCCGGGTATTAATCCAGAGGTTCACATGATGTACAATCCTTCCTTGAAAGGTACCACCAATTTTGTTCCAGGTGTAATCTCTTTGATTATGATGTTGATTTGTGTGTTGATGACCTCTGTTTCCATTGTAAAAGAAAAAGAATTAGGTACAATGGAAGTTTTATTGGTTTCACCTTTTCACCCTTTCTTCATCATCATAGCCAAGGCGATTCCCTATTTTGTGTTGTCTTTGTTTAATTTAAGTGTCATCGTTTTCTTGTCCATCAACCTGTTAGACATGCCCATGGAAGGCAGTATTTTGTTGCTTTTCGCAGAAAGTGGATTGTTAATTTTGGTGTGTTTGTCGCTGGGGTTATTGATTTCTAATACGACTAATTCCCAGCAGGCCGCTATGTTGATTTCTTTGTTGGGCATGCTGATTCCAACCTTGATTTTTACAGGTTTTTTGTTCCCGATTGAAAACATGCCAAAACCCCTTCAAATAATCTCCAATATCATGCCTTCTAAATGGTATTATATCATTGTAAAAGATATTATGATTAAAGGATTGGGGATTCAATATTTTTGGAAAGAAACGCTAATATTGATGGGAATGGCGACTTTTTTATTGGCCTTAAGTTTAAAGAAATTTAAAATTCGACTATGAGAAATATTCTTTACATCATCGAAAAAGAGTTTAAGCATATTCTTCGAAATCGGTCGATTTTGCCTGCTATTTTTGTGGCACCCATGATTCAGTTGATCATCATGCCCTTGGCAGCAGATTATGAAATTAAGAACATCAATTTAGCCATTGTAAGTGGACATTATTCTCCTGAAACCAATCATTTGATTCAAAAAATCACCGGTTCTGGATTTTTTAGACTAGTCAAAGAAACCAGCAGTTTTGAAGAGGGGAAAGTGTTAATTGAAAAAGATCAAGCCGATTTGGTTCTGCAAATACCGAACGATTTGGAAGAAAATTTAGTGAAGGAGAAAAAAGGGAAGGTCTTGATTTTTGTTAATGCCATCAACGGTACCAAAGCGAATATTGGAGCAACCTATTTATCCAGTATTTTAAAAACTTATAATGTAGAATTTATCCAAAAAGAATTTGGTCTCACCAATCCAGTGGATCTGCGCTACAGTAATTGGTATAACAAACACATGAATTATCCTTTTTTCATTGTTCCCGGGGTTTTGGTAACATTGATAACAATGATTGGAGCCTACATGTGTGCCCTGAACATTGTGAAAGAAAAAGAATTAGGTACCATTGAGCAAATTAATGTGACTCCCATTAAAAAACACGAGTTTATATTAGGGAAGTTAATCCCTTTTTGGATGATCGGATTTTTTGTGTTTTCGGTTGGGTTTTTCTTTATTGGAATGGGCATTTATGGAATTCGTCCATTGGGCTCTATTTTGTTGTTGTATATGTTTTTAGCCGTTTTTTTGGTGGCCGTTTTAGGGCTAGGCTTATTGATTTCAACCTATTCACAGACCCAACAACAGGCAATGTCGGTAGCCTTCTTTTTTATGATGATTTTCATGTTGATGAGCGGTTTGTTTACGCCTATTGAGAGTATGCCAAACTGGGCCATTACCATGGCAAAATTCAATCCCGTAGCTTATTTTATTGAAGTAATGCGCATGGTGGTTTTGAAGGGCAGTAGCTTTGCAGATATTTCGGGGCATTTATTGAAAATGCTCGGTTTTGCCATCTTTTTTAATAGCTGGGCCGTGTGGAATTATCGGAAGACTGTGTAAAAAAATTACAAATAATAGGACAAATAGTGGGTGTTTTTTAGTAATTATGAATTAAAAATTATGAGTTATGAGTTATGAGTTTATTTTTTAATTAACAATTAACAATTATTTCCTTTAAAATCATAACCCATAACCCATAACCCATAACTCATAACTCCTAATTCGTCTGCATCTGCTGATTCGACTGCTCCATCCCGTTGTCGCCCCCTTTTTTGAACATACTGTTCGTCATTTGTCCGAAACGGAATGACAAGTTCAAACGTATATTTTGTGGGTTGTTCAAACGGTAATACGTTTGAGTGAAACCTTCTCCGCTACTTACTTGTCTATTTCCTCTTGTACGGAAGATATCATTGAAAGACAGGGTAACGGTCGCTAAATCGTTCTTTAAGAATGATTTTTTGATGGCCAAGTCTAAACCATAGAATGGCATGATATATCCTTGTGAAGAACTTTGAGCTTGCATCATTGGAGGGCCTCCGCCACCCGGACCACCTTGTCCTTGATTCTGCGTTACGGGCATATTGGTTTTACCTTGGTAGTCAAAACTCAACTGAATCACATATTTTTTTGGCAAGGTAAAGTTGTTATTTAATTTTCCAAAAACAGTCCACATAGCATCTGTTTGAACACTGTTTGCGATATTGCTCAAATTGATTCTCGAATTGTATAAATTTAAACTTGAGGTAATATCCCAGAAACGTAAAATTTTGTTCATGTAGGTGAATTCAACACCATAATTATAACTCGAATTAGCGTTGATAAATGTGTTAATCAAATCTGTTTTACCGCTTACGGGATTAATATCCTTGCTCAAATATCGAGTAATTAAATTATCAGTGTATTTGTAATAAACGGAGGTTAAAAATGTTCCCGAGCCTTTGCTTTTGCTATAAGATAATTCTCCAGAGGTTGTAAATTCAGGTACCAAGTTTGGATTACCTCTTTGGATATTTAAACTATCTGAGTAATCAACAAATGGAATAATTTGGAAGAAATTAGGTCTGTTCACTCGTCGAGTTATACTCAATTGAATTTGATCGCTTCCTTTCAATGTTTTGCTTAAGAAAATGGAAGGAAAAAAGTTCAAAGGATATTTGTTGCTAAATGTTTGATTGGTAGCAAGCAGTTTGCCATCATAATAAGAACTTTCCTGACGTAATCCAATTTTATAAGAAAATGTTTTGCTAGGCTTCCCCTCTAATGAAAAATATGCGGCATATACGGAGTTGGTGCTCTCATAATTAGTAGAAGCTGATGGAATATTTACATAAGTATCAGACCCAATTCCTTTGACAAGGTTTTGGTTTTCATTTTTCAAGTTATTGGAATTAATTCGGATACCTGTTTCAATTTTCTTGCCGTTGGACAAAGGTTTTACATAATCAATTTGATAAGTAAACATGGAATTGCTACCAGTACCAATATTTTTTTGAATTTGGTTACCGGTAATGTTACCTGCATTATTTAAATAATTGGTGGTTGTAATCGTATTTCCCTCATTTGTACCACTAAATAAATTTAAATCAGAGGTAAGCTCTTCTCCTTGAGTTGGGAAATTATGTTTGAAACCTAATTGCAATCCCATGGGTTTGAAACTTCTTTCTCCTGTTGAAATACGATTGCTTTTGCTTGTTACAGTACCCGATGTAGTAACCAATTGAATATCACTGTTCGGCTCCATTTTACCATTTGGAAACATTCCCGCTATCGATATTGAAGAACGATTGGTTACATAATAATCCAAACCCACTCGGGCAAAAGTCATGTTTCCTCTCATTTTATTGGTTATATCTTGGGTAATCGTAGAGCTTACATCTGAAATACTATTGGTACGTTCGCTGTTTCCAATGCCGTTGTTTCGCATGCGCATATTCATCACCATCGCAGAAAAGTTTACTTTTCCTTGTCGAATATTAAAGTTTGCCATCAGGTTTGATCCACCGTACTTATCGCCACCCGCATTCACCATGCCATTGTAACCACTCTTCTTGTTTTTCTTCAAGATGATGTTCAAAATACCTGCCATAGAACCTGAGGCATCGTATTTTGCAGAAGGATTGGTGATGACTTCTACTTTTTCAATGGCGTCTGCAGGGATTTGGTCTAAAGAAAGTGTAGTCGGGCGACCATCAATAAACAAGGTCGGTGCCGCATTTCTAACTTTTACGTTACCATCAATATCTACCTGTACTGATGGAATGTTGCGCATTAAATCGATGGCAGTACCACCTGCTGTAACGATATTTTTATCTACGTTGAATGTTTTCTTATCAACATCCAAATCCATTAATGGTTTTGTTCCGGTTACTACAACTGCCTCCAACTCTTTTGCATCTGTTTCTAATTTAATGTTTCCAAGGTCTTTTTCTAAGGCCGACATCATCTTTGCAATCACCGCAGGATCAGGGGCTTGTCCTGGTTTGAATCCTCCTTCCATTTTAGGCAGATCAAAAGCCACTTCCTTTTCAACTGTTTTGTATCCGACTGAACTGATTTTTAGTTTCATTTTACCCATCATTGGTAAATCACTTAAACTAAAATCGCCGTTTAATTCTGATTGCATGGCTTTTAAAGAAACATCTTTGTTCTTTTTGGTTGCCGCATCAAAGGTGGTACGGAATAAAACTACCGTTGCAAATTCAACGGGCTTGTTTTGTGAATCAACTACTTTTCCGAAAATTCTCCCCTTTGGCATATTGGCTGCTCCTCCTGTCGGAAATTGAGCCATGGCAAAGAAGGAAATAAAGAAGGTGAAAATACTTAAAATCGCTACTCTCATTAGGCGTATTATTTGATGATTAATTCTTTGTTGAACAATCGACTGCGAAATTGCAACATCTTGTTCATATCCACCACAAAAAATATACCAACGGCAGATTTTGTAGATGAAATTTGGATTTTTTGCTATAAACTAAAATTTAGTAAATGATGATTATTGGATTTGTATTGGAATTCGAATGCCTTTCAAAGGCATAGCAGCAAACTGCCAATTGCCTAAAAAGAGTTCTTTTTTGCCATTTACTTCACCAATTGACATGGTCAAGGGGTTAATTTTTGGCAACTTGATATGTTTTAGATCAAATTGCATTTTTCCTTTGTTAATGAAATAGATAAAAGTTTCTGAATCCCTGAATTCTTCTTCCACAAAATTGGATGAGGCCGCAAAATCGATGCGACCATCGTTATTAAAATCACCCGACAAAACGGTTGTTGCTCCATAGATTGGGAAAAATTTTACCTCTTTCCAATGATTCTCCACCGTTTGCTTATAAATGCGTACACCGTGATAATTCTTTTTGCAGTACGAGTAGTCTGCATTATCGCCCATCGGTAAAAGGATTTCTTCTTTTCCATCTTGATCCAAATCGGCCATTTCTAAAGAACTCGTTCCATAATAAGAGGGTAAATTGATTTGTTCGACTTCTTCAAACTGACCATTCCCTTTATTTTTGAAAAGACTTACGCGCTCTCTTGCTTGCGCCATTAATACATAAAAATCGAGTAAGCCATCTTTGTTCACATCACGTAAGACAAAATTTCGCGCGCCTGGAAGGGTACTTAAGGTATTTTTCTTCTTTGATTTTCCGTCAAAATAGGAAATTTCACCTGTTTCAAATCCAAATTCTGCGATTAGATAATCTTTTATCCCATCTTGATTGAAATCTTCATAGGCAAAATCCACAGGACGATGCAAGCCCATGATGATAGGCGCTACTCCTTGAGGTGATGATGGGTTCAATTTAAATAGTCCACCCAAATGCCCTTCGGTTGGATTCATGTCTCCACCCACACACAAGATAAGGTCGCCGTGTATTTGTACCATCGCAGATGGCAGTTGTTTAGTTTCTTTTTTGCCAGTTGCGATGTCTTCAATTTGTAATTTTCCTTGAACGTTCGATAAATAAATTTTACCCTGGTCCACACCAAAATAAGTCGTTCCTGTTTTAGGCATATCCTCACCTTTCACTTCTATAAATTTGGCTGAAGACAAAGCGGTGTTCGGTTGTTTGTTTGCCTGTGCCAACGGAGATTCGGGGGCATTCTCAAGGTAATAATCTACAATTTTCTGCCAATCTTTCTCAGATACCGTGGGATTCATGGGATAAATGCCTTTGTCGCTGAAATAGGTTAAGTCTTGGTAGGATATTTTTTTAAGCATTTCATCCATATCCCCCAAGCCCATCCGCTTTTTCATTTCGGGCAGCAACTTTTGTTCCCAAACAGATTTTGGTAAAATGCTTGGATCTGGAAATTGGTGACAACTCGCGCAGTGCGTCTTGGCTAATTTTTCACCTCGCTCGGCACTTGAACGAATCAAAAACCAGGTGAAAAATCCCACAAACAAGGCGCCAACAAAAGCAACAATTTTAATTGTTTTCAAGGACGTGAAAATTTGATGCGCAAAATTACTCTTTTTGACTCATCTAAACCAATACAAATCCATCTTGAAGCATATTTTCATAAACTTCTTCATTAAATGTATAATAGGTAGGGGCTCTGTGTGCGCCAATATTTCTTTTTTCTTCCGTTTTTTCGATAAGTCCGAGTGATATCAATTTATTCGGAAAATTGGATGCATGTAAATGTTTACCCGATAAAATTTCGTACAAGTTTTTGATCTCTTTTAAGGTAAACAATGCTGGCAAGAGGTTTTTGCCAATCGGATAATGATATAAATGGATTTTTAAAGTTTGTAAAGCTTCTTGTAATATTTGGTTGTGATCAAATGCTAAAGGTGGAACATCTTCAATGTTAAACCACTTGCATTCGGTAGAGAAAATATCAATCTCAGGCTTTGATTCAGAAATATTCGTTACCGCATAATAACCAATTGAGATGGCATCTTCTTTTAACCAGGTATTTTCTGGAATTTGAAATCCTGTGATCTTTTCAAATTTCTCCTCATCAAAAATGCCAGGTACAATGTTTCGATTCGGATCACCAAAAGTTTTAAATTGTCTGAAAAATAAGTGGTCTATCCCCGTCCGTTCAACTGTTGTTCTTCTGGCAGCTTCTTCTAAATTCTCCGTTTTACGGACAAATCCACCTGGTAAACTCCATTTGGTGATGACTGCATTTTTCGACAACAATACCTTCAACTCGTCTTGCTCAAATCCGAAAATGGCACAGTCTATCGAAATCCCTTGTCGATAGTTTTTATAGCCCTCCTCAAAAAATGCCTTTAAGCCTGCGAAATTTTCCATACATCTAATATATTTACTAATTATTAGGAAATCAAAATTCTTTCTTATAAATTTATTTCCTAATAATTAGTAAATAATAAATTTTCACAAAAAATAGTAATAAAATGAAAAACGTAAAATTTTATTTAACCGGTTTGCTTTTTGTTTTAGTAACGGTATTTGCTAAGGCAAACGTAGCACCCAATCCTGATTTTTACACAGGCAAGTGGCAGTTTGAATTTAAGGGATTGCCAAATGGTGATGGAAAATTAATCTTTCAATTAAAGAATGTTGAAGGAAACATCACAGGCAGTTTGTTTACTTCAGACGGTACAGAGATGACAAAAATTTCTTCTTCTAAATTTGAAGGGGATGATTTAGAAGTTGGATTTTCTGCGCAAGGTTATGATGTGACCGTTACAATCAAGAAAGTAGATGATGACCACGTGAAAGCAAATTTGATGAACATGTTTGAGGGAGATGGTGTACGCGTGAAGGAATAATTTCCTTTAAAACCTATGATGAAAATTTAAAATCCTCTTCCAACGAAGAGGATTTTTTGTTTGTAAACCGTATATTTAAGAATATTTACCTTTTTCACAATGTCTACACTTCCGTTTTCCATTCAATTCCTTGGTGCTGCTAAAACAGTCACAGGATCCAAGTATTTTTTACGCATGGGATCTGTTGGGGTCTTAGTAGATTGTGGGATTTTTCAAGGATATCGAGAAATTAAACAACGCAATGAAATTCCTTTAGCAGTTCCTGTCGCCGACATTGATTATGTGTTGCTTACACACGGGCACTTAGACCATGCAGGGTATTTGCCAAAATTGGTCAAAGACGGATTTCGCGGGAAGGTAATGGGCTCCGCACCAACACTTGATTTGGCAGAAATAATTTTATTGGATTCTGGAAAAATTCAAGAGGAAGAGGCGCTTAGAAGCAATCGGTTTCACCCTGACGGAGAACCGGAACAAGCACTTTATACAGCCGAAGATGCCAAAGAGGCGATTCAACGCTTTAGTCCCGTAGAAGAAGGGAAATGGTTTAAAATATCATCGGATATTTCGGTTCGTTTTGAATACATAGGTCATATTTTAGGAGCCACTTCGATTGAAATTGAATACCAAGGCAAACGAATTGTCTTTTCTGGCGACATTGGAAGAGAAAAGGATTTTTTGCTACACCCCTTCCACAAGCCTGAGCGAGCAGATGTTCTTTTGCTGGAAAGCACTTATGGTAGTAAGAAACATCCAAAAGAGTCGGGTAAGGAAGCATTAAAACATGTCGTATTAGAAAATGCGCTGAAAAAAGGGACTTTAATTTTGCCTTGTTTTGCGGTTGAACGTTCGCAGACTATCATGTATTTACTTTGGCAATTGTTGAAAGAAAAACAAATTCCTGCCATGAAAATGGTACTGGATAGTCCGATGGCAGCACAAGTATTTGAATTATTTAAACAGCATCCCGATTGGCACGAAGTTGATCCAAAAGATTTGCACGACATGATGAGTCAATTTACCTTCATTCGAAAATTCAAAGATTCTATTCGCGAGGTAGATTCCAATGAACCCAAAATAGTGATCGCTGGAAGTGGTATGCTGAGCGGGGGTCGCGTCTTGAGGTATTTGCAAAAATACATTGGTGATGAGGATGCAACAGTGGCATTGACAGGCTTTCAAGCGGTTGGCACCAAGGGCCGTCGACTGGCCGAGGGTGCCCAATCACTTCGAATCTATGGTAGAGACTATTCCGTAAAAGCGAAAATTGTCAATTTCGAAATGTTTTCTGCACATGCAGACCAAGATGATATCATGGATTGGGTTTCGGAAATCAACAATACACCAGAAAAAGTATTTTTAATTCACGGGGAGGAAGTCTCTATGTTGGCATTTAAAGACTATTTAAAAGACCAAAAGGGTTGGGAGGGAATCATTCCAGAACATAACGAACTAGTTGATTTGTCGTGAAAAAAATAATTGGGCTGGTCTTTCTTTTTGTTACAACACTTTTTTGGTTTGGATTTACCACTAAAATGGATCCAAATGTGTATGTTGTAGCAGGGGTACAGCTCGACAGCCTGGCACGGCTTTCCGATCAAGTTGGGCTTGAACCCAAAAATTATCAAAGTACTTTTTTGGATTCCTTGAAGCAGGGGAAATTGTTGACCTCCGATTCGTTGCGTGTCAAAAAAATGGTACAAAAAATTTGTATCAGGTTTTTTAAAGACTTACGTTATGGGGAACACAAACCTTATTTGCGTTACCAAGGATTCAAATTTGATGTGCAAGAATCGGCATTTGAAAAACGAATTGTAAAACATATTGAGCAAAAATCATTACCCAAAATCTTTACCCAAATTTTGGACACCGATTCAAAACAGGTAAAAAAATTAGTACAGATTCAAAGGGATTCGCTGCAATATTCGGATCAACAAAAAAAATGGATTGCGAATGCAATCCATGAATTTCGGTGGCTGTCTCAAGTTCAAAAAAATTACGACTTGGTGTTAATCAATATTCCAGCAACGACCTTAAAATATTATGAAAAAGGACAACTTGTGTTGGGGATGAAAACCGTGGTGGGCAGGCCTAAAAAACCTTCCAAAACGCTTTCAAGTAGAATTAAAAATATGATTTTGTTTCCTGAGTGGAATGTGCCTCGCAGCATTAGTTTAGAAGAGTTAGTTCCTGAAATCCAAAAAAACATTCGATATTTTTATGCCAGTCACTTGGAAATATTTACAAATAAAGGGGTGAAGGTCCAAGCGGAATCGGTTCCTTGGCATCGATTAAATGCCAATTATTTCCCTTATGAAATGGTGCAGCGTACTGGGTATTGGAACACGCTTGGATTATTAAAATTTCAATTTGATAATCCGTTTAAAATGTATTTACACGATACGTCTGAAAAGAAGTTGTTTGCGAAAGAAAAAAGATTTTACTCCCACAGTTGTATTCGCCTTGAAAAGCCCTTGGCTTT
>JBEGQV010000093.1:0-8233 GCA_041180785.1 Bacteroidota bacterium
GAGGAAACTCGCTTGGTACGAACCCAAGCCTTTACGGTAATGTCTTGTTCAGTTGGTTGTAACTGAAGTATTTCTTTAATCTGCATAAATGTATAATAGGGGCGCTTTAATCAATAAAATTACAAAAAAAATGTGATTAATGTGACTATTGTGATTAAAGAATTTTCATCTGTACCATCGCTTCGCACACTCTGCTCACTTTGCTCACTTTGCTCACTTTTTCTTATCTTTGTTCATGGGCAAATTGGCACTCAAACTTTCTCAGCAACAAAAACTATCTCCCCAGCAAATTCAGTTTGTGAAGTTGTTGCAAATTCCTACGTCGGAATTGGCGATGCGTATTGAGGATGAATTGGAGGAAAATCCAGCTTTGGAGGAAGGGTCTGATGCGTCAAATGAATTTGAGGATCAAGAAGTGAGTCATGTGGATGATTTGGAGCGCGAGGAATTTGAAGTAGATGATTATTTACAAGACGACTATGCAGGTTATAAAATGGCAGGCGATTCTTATGACCCCAATGAAGAAACGCGCGAACGTCCAATTGCCGTGGTTCCAAGTTCAGAAGAATTTTTGATGATGCAAGTAGGATTTGTAGTCGCCAATGAGCGAGAGGAGCTCATTGCCCAACAAATCATTGGTTCCTTGGATGATGATGGATATTTACGAAGAAATTTGGAAAGTATTGTCAACGATTTGGAATTTACCATTGGTTTTGTGACCAATTTACAAGAGGTAGAGCAAGTGCTGCACAAGGTCCAACAATTAGATCCTCCCGGAATTGGTGCTAGAAATTTACAAGAATGTTTATCGCTGCAGTTGCATCGAAAAAATCATGGCGATGAATTAACGGAATGGGCCATTCAGTTAATTGATGAGCATTTTGATGCTTTTTCCAAAAAGCATTATCCTCAACTTCGTCAGAAGTTGAATTTGTCGGAAGAGCAGTTTAAGCAAGTCATGAGCCTTGTGACAAAACTAAATCCACGACCTGGCGGAACCTCCGATGGGGAGATTGCACCCATTGTACAACCAGATTTTATTGTCAGTAACATTGGAGGGAAACTCGAAGTGAAGCTGAATGGAAAAAATGCACCTGAATTACGGGTTAGTAGGTCGTTTCATGACATGTTGGATACCTATGAAAAAGGAGGGAAGGAAAACAAGGAAATCAAAGAAGCTGTTAGTTTTATAAAACATAAATTAGACGCAGCGAATTGGTTTATACAAGCTATCCAACAGCGCCATGCGACGCTGTTGAAAACGATGCAGCGCATCGTTGAAATACAATATGAGTTTTTTTTGTCGGGAGATGACGCCCATTTGAAACCCATGAAAATGAAGCTCATTGCTGAATTGATACAAATGGATGTGTCAACTGTTTCGCGAGTAGTTTCATCGAAGTCCGTGCAAACCGATTTTGGCATTTATCCCTTAAAATACTTCTTCTCTGAAGGTATTACTCATGAATCAGGGGAAGATTTTTCTACCCGAGAAGTAAAAAATATCCTCAAGGAAATCATCGCATCCGAACCCGCAGACCAGCCATACCCAGATGAACAATTAGAAGAATTGTTGTTGGAACGTGGTTTTGTGGTCAAACGTCGCACCGTAGCCAAATACCGTGAGCAATTGGGAATTGCAGTGGCGAGATTACGGAAGAAGGTTTAACCTCCCCCTGCCCCCTCCTTCAGAAGGAGGGGGTGGCTGAGCTTGCGAAGCCGGGGGCGGTATACTCATCCTTCGACAAGCCAGGAATTATAACCCATAACGCATAACCCATAACCCATAACCCCATGCACCACCTCACTCTCATCCAACACCCATCCTTCTGGATCATCAAATTGAATCGTCCGGAAGTATTTAATGCATTGAATGCAGCATTGATCCATGAAATTCGGGAAGTGGCTGAACGAACGAGAAGTAAAGAGTCGGTTCGGGCATTGATCCTTACGGGAGAAGGAAAGGCTTTTTGTTCGGGGGCGGATTTAAAGTCGGGCATTTCTGATCCAGATTTAGGGAATGTTTTGCGGACGACCTATAATCCCATGATAATGGCTTTACGAAGTTTAGATATACCTGTCATAGGAGCTATCAATGGCATGGCTGCTGGGGCGGGTTGTAGTTTGGCCTTGGCATGCGATTATGTAGTTGCACATGAAGAAGCAGCATTTGCAGAATTGTTTGTGCAGATTGGCTTGGTGCCAGATGCAGGCAGTACAGCTTTTTTGGTGCAAAGTTTAGGGTATCATAAAGCCTTTGAATTGGCCAGTACAGGTAGAAAAGTTGCTGTGCAAGAAGCAAAAAACTTGGGGATTGTTTCGGAGATTATTATAGCAAAAGATTGGGAATCACGTTTATTGGAAATTGGTAAGGAATGGTCGGAAAAGCCTACACTTGCCTTAGGTTTAATCAAAAAAGGACTTCAAAATGCCCATTTGCAATCGCTGGAAGAAACATTGTTGTCGGAGGCAGAAGCGCAATCCCAAGCCGGATTTTCAAAAGACTTTGCTGAGGGGGTAAGGGCGTTTTTGGAGAAGAGAAAACCAAAATTTGGGTAATAAGTTATGAGTTATGGGTTATGAGTTATGGGTTTTTGTTTATGTGTTATAATTTATAATTATTATTTTTTTTACTTTTCACTTTTCACTTTTCACTTATTTTCCTACCTTTGCAATCCCAACACGGGAAAATGGTTGCGTAGCTCAACTGGATAGAGCATCTCACTACGGATGAGAAGGTTTGGGGTTCGAATCCCTACGCGACCACTTAACACACTTAAAAAACCCTTTATATGATGAATATGAAGGGTTTTTTAGTTTTCACCATTACTCAAACCTCCTCTTTAACCTCAAAATAGGTTTTTCAATCAGGTGATACGAAAAGATTGAAAATCCGATCAATACGAAAAAAGAAATAATTTCATAGGTCGAATCTGGAAAGGTGATGTGTGATTTTTGAAGGATTATGAAAAATAATTGGGGAACCACCATGTGGTATAAATAGACACCATAACTGATTTTTCCCAGTTGCCTCAAAAGGCTAAATTCCATGATTTTTGAAAAAACATTCCTTCGTGTCGCAAAATGAATGAGCGAAAAGCCAACCATCGAAGTGGTTGTTCTAAAAAACAAAACTTTTACAAGGTCTGCATCTGTTGTAGTTACACATAGATAAATCCAACCGATCAACAACGGAATAAATAGATAGTTAATCCACTTCGAAAGATCTATTTGCTCTTTTTTGCAATAGGCAAGTAGGCCACCCCAGGCAAAACAATCGATGCAGGTTAACATGTAAACACCAATGCCCTTATGCAAGCCAATGGAATAATACCGAACGCCAATTCCTAAAAATAGCAATAACCCGATCATCCATAAAATCTTCTTTTTTCCGGGAATGAGTAAAATAAGCAGTGGCCAAATTAAGTAAAATTGCTCCTCCACGGCAAGCGACCAATAGGGCGAGAGCTGATCCGACCAATTACTTGTTTGTTCTAATAAATGATTATAGTAATACAAAAAATAGGGGAGCGGATGTGCGTAAAAATCGGTATTGATGGCAATATGCGCATGAAATAACAAGGCAATGGTGCACAATACGGCATAATAAATGGGAAATATTCTTAGCGCTCTTCGCGCTAAGAAATTCTTGATATTAACCCTAAAAGGAAACTTATCCTTTTTATCTAATAAAATTTGGGTAATTAAAAATCCACTCAGAACAAAAAAAAGCGTCACGCCAATCGGACCATTGGGTACCACATTGACCCAATGATTGGTTGGAAACCAATGAAAAATTAATACCAAGGCAATGGCTATTCCGCGTAAACCGTCTAATGCAGGTATGTTCTTTATCATAATTATAAGTGCAATTTATCGATATTTTTTTAACTTTGAAGATATATCTAAATTATAAAAAGTATGTCCAAAGTTGGATTATCAAAGGGTGAACAAAGTCGATTACAATTAATCAATTCTTCTCGTGAAATATTTAATGAATGTGGCTTAGACCTTCGCATCAAGGATTTAGCCGATAAAATGGGGGTCAAACCAAGTAAGATTACTAACCATTTTCCAACTAAATCTTTATTGATTCAAGCTATTGCTGAAGAATATGAGGAAAAGGTAACCCAAAAAATTTCTCAACTTATTAATCCACATGATGTAGAGTTGGTTTCCTTAGTTCGCATGAGTTCTTGTCTAATGGATTTACAATTGGAATATGTTTGTGCCATTATGTTTGTCCTGACGAATAATATGTTTACGCCAGAGGATCGTCAAAAGGTGAAAAATGCATATTTAAACCGTCGACAAACGTTTCAATATTTTATGTCGCAATTGGTTGACAAAGGAATCGTTACATCTGAAATTTTAGCACCAAAAAATTTTGACTTATTTATCCACAGTTTCTTTATTTTGAGTGTTCATTGGATCAATAATTTTTTAACCTATGATTTCGACAAGGAATTTCAAGAGGTTAAACCCCTATATTTAAAAGCTAAATATGAAATTTGCTTACCTTTTTTAACGGAAAAAGGTTTAGCGGATTATCAATCCATTAATTTTGAAGCAACTTGTTGTGATTTAATTTAGTGAAAAATAAAAAAATATTTTTTTATTGCTATATTTGTTTGATTTGTTGTCCCTTAAGGCGGTGAATCATTTAGATACTAGTGTTGAAATGCCAATTCTGCCTGGAGTTGGCATTTTTGTTTTAAGGTAAGATTTGCATTAAATTAGGGGTATGAAGTATATTTTGCTATTCTTATCCTGTAATTTTTCAAGTACATTATTTTCTCAAAAACCGGACAGTACCCAAACCCAAGTTCAATATGCGGCAGATATCATAATGAACAACAACGGAATTTCTCGAATTCCGAGTTTGTCATTGATGAAACCTGCTGCGCAGTTTAACCTTTTTTACATGCATAATCGTTGGATCATTGATCCGCAATTTTTCTTTTCTGCCGAACTGAAACCGTGGATTAACAATTATTGGGTGCATTACAAATTAGTTGATCAACCAACTTGGAATGTGGTTGGGGGAGGTTCTTTGATGGTAACCTATAAAACGAGTGCAATTGCCATCAATAATGTGAGTCAAAATCGATTACTTGCAAGCAGGTATTTGGACCTAGATGTTTTGGCAACACGTAAATTAAATGCCCATTGGTCCATTGCTGCCTATTACATGATGGCCAAAGGCTTAGAGGAAGGAAGTTTTAACCAATTGCATTTTTTTGCGCTCAATATGCCTTTGAATGGTGTTCAAGTAGGCAAAGGATTTCAATTAAAAGCCACACCTCAACTTTATTATTTACAACAAGGGGACATGAGTGGGTATTATTTTTCAACAACTGCGGGTGTTCGAAAACCCGGTCGTGCACTTGGTCTCTTTGGAATGTTTAATTTCCCTTTTCAAACAAATTTTGTCCCAGATAATGGATTTATTTGGAGTTTAGGATTAAATTGTGTTTTAGGTGGCAAATACCTGAAGAAAAAAGCCATTTAACAAAACCCTTATTATAATGAAAAAGCTACTTTTATCCCTCATTTGTGCATTTGTAATATTTGCTGCGCAAGCACAGCATTTTTTCTCCGATGTTGAAAAATCCTATTCAGCACCCAGCTGGTCTCAAACTGCTAAAGGCGAGCTCCTCTTAAGTTGGGTTGAAAAAGATAAAGCTGGAATGAATTCGCTTTGCATGGCAATTTCAAAAGACAAGGGTATTTCGTTTTCGGACAAAAAGACCATAGCTTCCGGCTATGGAGTGGGAAGTAGCCGCTTGATGAAAGCAGAAATATTTGGAAAAAAAGATGGGTCGTTTGTTGCGGTGTTTATCAATAATCCTGCCGCCCAGCCTGGAAAGCCAAGCAGGGGTGGACAAGTATCTTATGCGGTTTCCAAAGACAATGGAACAACTTGGTCGGCACCAGCAGCTGTGGATCAAGATCCGACGCCTGGACTCATGCGTGGATTTTTTGGCGCTGCCCTGATGGCAAACGATGAAGTGGCTGTGGTATATTTAAAAGATGTAAAAGGGAGTACCAAATTTGAAGAAAGAGATTTACGCATTGCCATTACCAAAAACGGACAATTTCAAGCAGAGAAATTAATTGATCCTGTGGTGTGTGATTGTTGCAATATTGGCTTGATGGTTGATTCAAAAGGCGTATTAAATGTCTATTATCGTGACAATAACAATGATATTCGTGATTTCTCACATATTTATTCAAAGGATAATGGACTAACTTTTTCATCCCCAAGAAATATTTATAAGGATAATTGGCAGATCAATGGGTGTCCGCACAATGGAGCCTATCCCATTGAATTTAATAAACAAAATTATGTTGCTTGGTTTTCGGGAGCAGAGACAGATCGAGGCGTGAAATTAGTGACAGAGGAAGGGAAGAAAATTACTACACCAAACGAAGGCTCTGCCAAAAACTTTGGATTGGCAAAAGACGCTCAAAAATTAGTCTTTTTCTGGGAGCAATTGAATGCGCAAACCAACCAAACACAACTCGCTTATCAAATCATGAGCGGGGGAAAAGTTTCTACAAACAAAGTAATGAATACCCCGGCTGGAGCAGCTAATGCAAGTCTATCGATACAAGGTGATAAAGCATTAGTTGCATATGAGTTGAAAGATGGCGCTAGGTCTGTAGTGAAAGTGGAGCAGGTGTTGTTATGAGGTAATAGGTAATAGGTAATAGGTAATAGGTATGAGGTGTTAGGTGTTAGGTGTTAGGTGTTAGGTGTTAGGTGTTAGGTGTTAGGTGTTAGGTGTTAGGTGTTAAGTATGAGGTGTTAGGTGTTAATAAAAAGGTAAAATGTAATAAGGCAAAAAAACCCGAAGGGGTTGAACTTTAAATAGCCCGGCGCTTAAGCGCCGGGGAATAAAAGAATTTTAAATAGCCCGGCGGATAAGCGCCGGGATTATATGGGAAAATATTCATTAAAATCCGTTTTTAAAAAATTAGGTCCGGGACTTGTTACCGGGGCAAGTGATGATGATCCATCGGGCATAGCAACTTATTCTCAAGCGGGGGCAGCATATGGATTAACCACACTTTGGACCTCCATTGTGGCATTTCCACTGATGTCGGCCATCCAAAAGATGTGTGCAAAGATTGGCTTGGTAACCAATCAAGGACTCACAGGTACCTTAAAAAAGCATTATCCTAAGCCGGTATTATATTTGATGTTATTGTTTTCGTTCCCTGCCATTGTAATGAATATTGGCGCGGATATTGCTGGGATGGGAGCCGTAGGCAATTTGCTGTTTCCGCAAATTGATGCATCTTTTTTCTCCGTATTTTTTACCATCCTTTTATTGGCACTCATTATTTATCTTCCGTATCAAAAAATTGCGTCGGCTTTAAAATACTTATGTATAGTCATGCTGGTGTATTTTATTGTTCCTTTTTTATTCAAGCAAGATTTCATGGAAATTTTGAGTGCCACCCTCGTGCCGAAAATTGAATGGAATGAGAAATATTTAGCCATTTTGGTAGGTATTTTGGGCACAACGATTTCGCCTTATTTGTTTTTTTGGCAGGCTTCAGTTGAAGTAGAAGAAATGAATGCCAAGAAAAAACATGTGATGGTTAACAAGCGCATTATCAATGAAATGAATTTGGATGTAGATTTTGGCATGACGGTTTCAGGATTTGTGATGTATTTTATTATTCTAACCACAGGAACTGTCTTGTTTAAAGGAGGTATTCATCAAATTGATACCGTGGAAGAGGCAGCCTTGGCCTTAAAGCCATTGGCGGGAGAGTTAACGTATTTATTATTTGCTATTGGGATTTTAGGAACGGGTTTGATTGCCATTCCAGTTTTAAGTGGTTCCTTGTCCTATATTTTTGCAGAAACCTTTGGCTGGGAACAAGGATTGAATAAAAAATTTCATGAAGCTCGTGGATTTTACACAGTGATTGGTATTTCACTTTTGTTGGGTTTGTCGCTCAATTACATCGGTATATCACCTATTCAAGCGCTTATTTACACGGCTATTCTATATGGAATTACGGCTCCTGTGCTCATTGCTATGATCCTACACATTAGCAACAACAAAGACATCATGGGCGAATATGTCAATTCAAAAATACTCAATCTATTAGGTTTTGCCGCACTACTTATTATGACGATTGCTGCCGCGGCCCTTTTGTATTTTTATTTTAGGGCTGTTTGAATTTCGTAATAATTTACTTGAAAATTATAGGT
>JBEGQV010000094.1:0-5506 GCA_041180785.1 Bacteroidota bacterium
CCAAAAAAGCCCCAAGGGATTCCCTCGAGGCTTTCGTACTACAATCTATTATTAATTCACTTTATCGTATAGCATCACCTCCGCGAACTCTATTACGGATTCTGATGGCGTCTATTACATCGTATACAAATATTTTACCGTCACCAGTATTACCTTCAGAGGCATTATCCAAAATGACGTCAATACATTTTTCTAAATTTTCGTCGCTTACAACACAAATAATCATGACTTTAGGTAATAAAATCATTGATTTTTCTGTTCCACGATATATTTCAGAATATCCTTGTTGTAAACCTGCGCCTCGCACAGGAACTACAGTCATACAAGGAATTTTAGCATCAATCAGGCCTTTTTGAATGGCCTTTAATTTTGAGGGCTTTACGATTGCTTCTACTTTTTTCATGATTTCCTTGTCGTTTATTATTCAAATGTTGTATAAGCTTCTACTCCAAATTCTACCGCATCAATTCCAGCACTTTCTTCTTTATGACTAATTCGTATGCCAATGGTACGTTTTAAGATGTGAAACAAGATAAAAGTCAAGACAAATGAGAAAATACTAATCACACTCACACCCAAAAATTGAGTGATGAATTGTTCTGATTGTCCGGTTGTAAACAAGCCGTTTTTCTCAGAAAACAATCCAACTGCAATTGTTCCGAAGAATCCGTTTACTCCATGCACCGCAATAGCACCCACAGGATCATCAATTTTCATCTTATCAACAATCACAACCGCCATATCTACAATAGTACCTGCCACAATTCCTATTAATAGGGCAGAATTAGGACTTACCACGTTACAACCAGCAGTGATTGCTACCAAACCAGCTAATACACCATTGATGACCATCGTAATATCCACTTTTTTGTATCGCATAAAGGTATAAACAATGGTCGAAATGCCACCCATTGCAGAAGCTAAAAAGGTGTTTGTTGCTACCTTTCCAATTAAATCCCATTTGCCAACAGCTGCCATGGTTGATCCTGGATTAAATCCAAACCATCCAAACCATAAGATAAAGGCACCCACCGCTGAAAGGGTTAAGTTGTGTCCTGGAATGGCATTAATACTTCCATCTTCATTATATTTTCCTATTCTTGGACCCAGTACAATTGCTCCAGCAAGTGCTGCAAATCCTCCCATCGCATGGACAGCAGCAGAACCAGCAAAATCATTGAATCCACGTGATGCCAACCAGCCACCCGGATTCCAAACCCAATTAGCGGCCAAAGGATACATCACGGCACAAAATATAAAAACATATACGGCATAGGACCACATTTTCATACGCTCAGCTACACCACCAGAAACGATGGAAATAGCAGCAACGGCAAATCCCATTTGGATGAACCAAAATAGGGAATTGGAAATGGTCAATCCTAATCCTAAATCTTCTTGAGAAATTCCTAAATCAAAGGCAAACCAGCCGTTTGATTTTCCATAGGCTACTCCAAAGCCAACAACGTAAAAGGCGATACCACCAAACATGATATCGATCATTACTTTGGCAATGATACTAACTGCGTTTTTGGAACGTACAAATCCTGCTTCCAATAAAGCAAAGCCACCTTCCATTTGAAAAATTAAAGCTGCGCATAGAGCAACCCAGACTGAGTCAATTGCATGGGTTAATTCAACTTGCTGATTAGCAAGGTTTAACGATTCATTCATGGTTTTGTAATTAGTATATAAAATGCTTGTAGCTGTAAATTTACAAAAGCATTTGGAAAATTTTACATTTTCAAGCAACTTTAATAATTATTCACTATTTAATACAAAATGAAAATGAGGTCTTATTCACTAATTTTATTATTAGTTCTATCAACAAACTTATTTGCGCAAACACCTGCATTAATTCCAGTACCAGTTAAAGCTGAATATCCTACGGGAAAATATGCCTTGCCCAAATCAATCATCATTGCTGCACCTGCTGACCCAACGCTGAAAACAGCTTTAAAAACCTTGGAAACTAAATTGTCTAATTTGGGCGGTCGTAAAATTCAATGGATTCAACCTTCATCTAATGCTACGCAATTAGCCAACATTCGTTTAAACATTCTTTCCAATATAAATGCAGAACTTGGTAAAGAAGGTTATTCTATATTGGTCGATTTAAAAGGAATTCAAATCAATGCGAATACAACCAAAGGATTATTTTATGGAATTCAAACATTCTATCAATTATTGCCCAAAGAAGTAGAATCTGCAACTCCTGTCGCACTATCTTCTGTTTCAGTGCCCTTTACTAAAATTACAGATTACCCACGTTTTGAGTGGCGTGGTGTGATGTTTGATGTGGCTCGTCACTTTTTTACAAAAGAAGAAGTGAAAAAATACATCGACGAAATGGCTCAATATAAATATAATTTATTACACTGGCATTTAACAGATGATGAAGGATGGCGAATAGAAATTAAATCCTATCCGAACCTAACCAAAAAAGGTGCTTTTAATGTGAAAAAAGAAGGTCGATTCACCACTTTCTCTAAACCTGGAAAAGATGAGCCTCGTACTTATGGTGGATTTTATACGCAAGAAGACATCAAAGAAGTGGTACAATATGCAAAAGAGCGTTTTGTAGATATTATGCCAGAAGTAGATGTGCCTGGACACTCCATGGCTGCAGTTGCTTCTTACCCAGAATTATCTTGTACACCTGAAGCAAAAGATTACCAAGTAATTTCTGGAGAGCCATTTATCGATTGGTCACATGGACATCCAGAAGCTTTACAAGATAATACACTTTGTCCGGCTAATGAAAATGTATATGTATTATTAGATAAGGTATTTAGTGAAATTGCCCCTTTATTTCCATTCGAATACATGCACATTGGCGGCGATGAGTGTCCAAAAAATTATTGGCAGAAAAATCCACAAATATTGGATTTTATGAAAAAGGAAAATTTAAAAACCCCACAAGAAGTACAAGCTTATTTTACACGTCGTTTGTCTAAAATTGTAACCTCTAAAGGAAAACAAATGATGGGTTGGGATGAAATTTTAGAAGGAGGTGGATTACCTAAAAGTACAGCTGTGATGTCGTGGAGAGGAATTGCGGGTGGTATTCAAGCCTCCAATGAGGGACATGCCGTTGTAATGACTCCTAATGATAATGTGTACATTGATTTAATGCAAGGAGATGGTTTTGTGGAACCACCAGTATATCGCACCGTTCGATTAAAGGATTCCTATGATTTTAATCCAGTTCCAGCAGGAGTGAAGGCAGAAATGGTAAAAGGGGGACAAGCAAACCTTTGGTCTGAACAATTGTTTAATTATCGTCATGCGCAATATATGAGCTATCCACGTTCCTTTGCAATTGCAGAATGTTTATGGTCGCCTTTGGTAAACAAAAATTGGAATGATTTTATCAATCGTACGGAAAAACATTTTGAGCGTTTTGATGTGGCAGAGAAAAAATACGCGCCGTCTATGTATGAGCCAATATTTAAATTCTCAAGAAATAATTTAGGTGAAATTTTAGTAGACTTAACTCCTGAAACAGAAGGTGTTACTTTCCATTATAGTTTTGATTATTCGTACCCAGATAAATTTTACCCTATTGCCAATAATAAACAAGTGCCAGTCCCTAAAGATGCGGATTTAATGCGTATCATTTGTATCAAGAATGGAAAACAAGTGGGTCGATTTATTGATGTGCCTGTGAGTGGAATGGTGAAACGGATTAAATAGCGTTATGGGTTATGGGTTATGGGTTATGGGTTATGGGTTATGGGTTATGGGTTATGGGTTATGGGTTATGGGTTATGGGTTATGGGTTATGAGTTATAAGTTATGAGAATTATTCTTTTTATATTTCTACAAATACAGGGGCTCTTGAATATTTCAGGAGCCTCTACTGCTTCTAAATCAAACTATTTAGAAGTTAAGAAAGGGTTTATCATGTCTTACAATGGCAATGAAGGTCGAGCAAATTGGGTTGCTTGGACATTAAGTGCAGCAGATCTTGGACCCGTTCCAAGAAGCAATGATTTTAGAGAAGATAAGAACCTTCCAAGTTTATTTCAAAAAGCCGATTCTGATGATTACAAAGGTTCTGGATATGACCGTGGACATCTTTGCCCTTCAGAAGATCGAACGGCACAATTTTATTTGAATCAAGAAACTTTTTTGATGTCTAATATGATTCCACAAACTCCTGAAGTAAATCGTGGACCTTGGAAGTTTTTGGAAGAGTATTGCAGAAAATTGGCTAAAAAAGGCTATTTCTTAAGTATCTACACGGGAGGTGTAGGTTCCAAAGATAGATTATCTGGAAGCAATGTCCCTATTCCAACGTATTGTTGGAAAGTAGTTAAATATGACAATCAATATATTTGTGTTTGGATTCCTAATACGCATTCTCCGAATAAAAATTGGCGCAGCTATGAAATAAGTATTGAGGAAATGAAAAAAAGAACAGGATATAGGTTTTAGTTATAACTCATAACTCATAACTCATATCCCATAACTATTTCAATGCCCACTCCGCCAATTTCTTTGCCGCCTGAAAGTTTTCGTAATCCAATGGAATTCGACGATTGTTGGTATATTCATTGTATAACCAAGGATCACCAACTGCAAATACTTTTCCTTTCCCTACATTGGCTGTCGCTATCACTGAAACACCTTCGTGGTTCACACTTGATGTAGCCGTTTTGCTTAGATACAAAGTAGAAATTTCTTTGATGTAGATCTTTTTCATGTTTGAGAAAATAGCATGATTGCTTGGAATTGCTACCGCTCCTTGATGCCAATTTTTTCCTTGTACCATGTTTCTGTTGGGTCCACCAAATTCAATTCCAAATTCTTTCATTAAGGTGTTCAGATGTGTGATTTCACAATTAGTGGTATCGTTTGCAAGGACAATTAAATGTCCACCATTTTTTACCCATTGTACAATGTTTTGAACATCTTTTGGCTGAATGTAATTTGGATTAGCAGTTTCCTTCGGTGTATCGGGGTCAACTAGGATATACACATCTGCTCCTTTTAAATTTTGTAAAGTGGGAGCAACCGGTAAACTATCTAAAGTAGCGCCTAGTTGTTCAAATTGTATGCCCCACAAGTGCATGCCAGAGTCTTTTCGATCTTCCCAGGTATAATGGAATCGCTCCGATTTTCCCTCTTTGGTTTTACGGAATTCTCGATTGAAAAAGTAATCCATCACTACTTTTTTACCTTTTCCTAAAGGTAGTTCTTTTGCCACTTCCATTTCCAAAGAAGCCAAAATGAATGGTCCAGCACCTTTTAAATCATCTGTTCGTAAGGGCTCACTTAAATAGTATTCATAGCTACCATCTCTATAAGGAGTTCCGCCCAAACCTCCAACAGTAACTGTTTTTTCTAAATGAAGGAAGCCATTTGCATCTTTTGTGATAAACTCCTTCAAAATGCCTCGATAGGCATTTTGTGCTTTTTGTAAATAAATACTTGGTAAATAACCTTTTCTAACGCCTTTCGCAAAGGCATAAACAAACATATTTGCACAAGAAGCTTCTAG
>JBEGQV010000095.1:0-10436 GCA_041180785.1 Bacteroidota bacterium
GGAATGAACATGACATTTAAATATTGGGAAATTACTTTATTTCCAGACACATACGCTAAAATAGCCAATGCTATACCAATGATCACAGAGGTTCCTGCGGCCAATCCGTCCAACCCGTCGGTTATGTTTGCACCGTTAGATACGGCAGTAATGATAAAAATGACCACTAATATGTAGACAATCCATACGTACTGGTCAGGTACAAAACTTGGCAATAGCATGTTGTAATCAAACTGATTGTCCTTTAAAAAGGGTACAGTGGTTAAAAGCGACTTGGAATCGTGAAAAGTTTGATCTGCATTAAAAAACCTAATTTTCACATAGTCGTTGAAATACATTGTGCCGCCCACAATGATTCCTAATCCAATTTGTCCGACAACCTTAAATTTTCCAGATAATCCGTCTTTGTTCTTTTTGAAGACTTTAATATAATCATCTGCAAAACCAACTGCCCCAAGCCAAACTGCGGAAATCAATAATAAGACAATATATACGTTGGTAATTTTAGCAAATAAAAGCGTAGGAATAATAAGGGAAAGTAAAATAATGAACCCACCCATGGTTGGTGTTCCTTTTTTCTGCATTTGTCCCTCAAGGCCTAAATCACGTATTTCTTCTCCAATTTGTAATCGTTGTAAGCGATATATGACCGATTTGCCCCAAATGGCTGCAATTCCTAATGAAGTGATGATGGCAGCAAATGCTCGAAAGGTAATGTATTGAAAAACCCCAGCGCCTGGAACATTTAATTGTTTGTCTAAATATTCAAAAAGATAATAGAGCATTCTGTCTTGGGTTTTAAGTTCAATCTACAAATTTGCAAAAAAATGGAACTTTTTCCTACAAAAGCCATTTGTTTACTTCTTCTTTGTCGTCAAAGTGATGCTTGATTCCCTGTATGTCTTGGTAGGTTTCATGTCCTTTTCCTGCCACTAGAACAATATCACCAGACTGAGCAATGGTTCTGATGGCCTTTTCAATGGCTTGATGTCGATCCGAAATAATTTGATACGCCAATTTTTTATCTTTAGGAATGCCAACTTCCATTTGTTGTAAAATAACAGTCGGATCTTCTAAACGTGGATTGTCGGATGTTAAAACTACAAAATCACTGTAATTGGAAGCAATTTCGGCCATGATTGGTCTTTTTCCTGTATCTCTATTGCCTCCGCAACCTATTACCGTAATTATTTTTTGATTTTTTTGTCGAATGGCTTGAATCGTTTTCAGGACATTTTCTAAGGCATCAGGTGTATGGGCATAATCAACAATCGCCATTTTTCCATCAGCACCGGCAAATTGTTCAAATCGACCAGGCGCAGTTCTCAAACTTGATAATTGAAGAATGACTTCTTCTTTATTTTCTCCGAGCAATAGGGCAGTGGCATAAATGGCAAGTAAATTATATGCATTAAAATTTCCAATTAACTGGGCATGAAAATCGCTGCCATCAAAATTTAATTGTAATCCACTGATTTCATTGGCTAATATTTTCCCTTTAAAATCAGCGATATTCAGAATTCCATAGGTTTTTTTAGTGGCAGCGGTGTTTTGTAGCATGACCGAGCCACGTTTATCATCGATATTGGTTAAGGCAAATGCGTGCTTTCCTAAGTTGTCGAAAAAACCTTTTTTAGCTTTAATGTACGCATCAAATGTTTCATGAAAATCTAAATGATCTCTAGTGATATTTGAAAAAATACCAACTTTAAAATCTAAGCCATGTATCCTTTTTTGAACGACGGCATGAGAACTTACCTCCATAAACACATGCGTGCAACCAGCTTCAACCATTTCCGATAGCAATTTATTTAAATTTAACGCGTCGGGCGTGGTGTGTGTCGAAGGAATAATTTGATCTTGAATTTTATTTTGAACCGTAGAAATCAAGCCACATCGATTACCTAGTTTTTTGAATAATTCAAACAGAAGCGTAACGGTAGTGGTTTTCCCATTTGTTCCGGTGATGCCAATTAACTGTATTTTTTTGGAGGGGTTGTCGTAAAAAGCATTAGCTGCCTCCGCCAAGGCTTCATTTGCATCTTTCACCTGAATAATACTCACGTCATCTGGTACCGAATCAGGTAATTGTGCTACCACAAGGCAGGTGCAACCAGCGGCGATTACTTGGTTGATAAATTGATGCCCGTCCACCTGTGTGCCAGGAATGGCAAAAAAGGCGGAGCCTTTTTTTGCTTTTCTTGAATCAAAACAAATTTCTGCAATTTCTTGATCCTCCCCGATGATTTGAAGGGGATAATCTGAAGGAAATAAATGGAAAAATTGTTTCATCTTAATTTAGCACAATGTTTAACATGGAATTTTTTTGCAAGGGTGAACCGGGCGCTATGGATTGTGAAACAACTCGACCACTACCATTAGCCCGCACTTTCAGTCCTCTGTTTTCAAGCGCAAAAAGAGCATCTCGGAGATTCATCCCGATAACTGATGGTACCGTTTTAACAGGTGCTGATAAAGGAGTATTCACCACTGTTTTTTTATTGAGCGAAAAATTGATCCATCTTCCATCCGCATCAAATTTAGGCAAGCCTAAATTTGAATATAACACCTCGCTATCCATCGGATGAAGTGTATGTGTAATTTTATTGTTATTTAATGAATCGGGCAGAAGGCCACTTAGTTTTTTCTGTAATTTCATGTCGCGTGCATAAATATTATCAGAAATTTCTTTAAAAACAGGCGCTGTTACTTGTCGAGAGTTGGTTTCCTTAGTGCCTCCTTCGGGACTATCCATGGTCACCAAAACCGTATATTTGGGATTTTTTGCTGGAAAATATCCCACAAAAGTTACATAGTATTTATTGGAATAGCCACCTTCTGCTCTTACTTTTTGTGCTGTCCCTGATTTACCTGCTATCCCATAAACAGAGCCTTTAATATTGGTGGCAGTTCCCTGGGTGATAACTCCTTCCAACATGGTTTGTAATTTATTTAAGGTAGTTTTAGAACATAATGGATTAGAATCGCGAACTTGGGACTGCGTATAATCAATAATGGTTTCACCTCCTCTTTTTGCATATTTTATCAATAAGGGTTGTACCCAATACCCTTTGTTAGCAATCGCATTGTAAAATGAAATGATTGTCAGCGGTGTATAACTTGTGGAATAACCAACAGAAGCCCAAAGCATATATTCTTTAGTCCATTGAGTAGGGATTTTGAAGACAGGCTTTTCATTGTCAGACTTTAATTGGAAATTAATGGGGTCAATGAGATGGAATTTCTTTAGATAATTATAATATTTGGTCCCCTTGCCTGTAAAAACACGTTGCATCAATTTCATGGTACCAATATTAGAAGAACTTTCAATGATTTTTTCCACGGAGGCATAGCCCATTGGGTGTGAATCACTCATCCATCTTCCAAAAAACATTTGACGATCTCCACCTACATTGATTACTTCGTTTAGCTCCAAACCATCTTCTTCCATCATGGCCATCATGGAAGGAAGTTTGAATACCGAGCCAGGGTCATTTCTGGTATCGATAGCATGATTTCTCGCCTCCATATACCCAGTCGGGGAATTTGGATTTTTAGATAGATTGGAAATTGCCTTAATCTCTCCAGTAGCGGTTTCCATAACGATTCCAACAGCATATTCTCCCTTGAAATCAGTCAGCCCATTTTTTAAAGCTGTTTCGACTATATCTTGAATGTTAATATCCAAGGTTGTATATAAATCATACCCTGGAATGGGGATGGTTTTGGCATCATTTTCCACCGGTCTCCAAGTGTTTTTGTCCATTTTTTCAAACAAACCAATGCCAGGTGTCCCTCGTAGTTCCTTGTCAAAACTCCCTTCAATACCTACTGCCACTTTATCTTTTAAATATCCAATGGTTCGATAGGCCATTTGTCCAAAAGGTGCATACCGAACATTTACCTTGTCGAACACAATTCCCGTTTTTGTTGGATTCCCTTTATGTTCTCTGAAAAGTGGAAAGGATAAAACCTTCTTTCTTTCTTGGAAGTCTAATAGGCGATTATTGATTAATAAATATTTTTTTTTGTTTTTAACTGCGGATTCTATTTTATTTTTATACTCCTCAGCCGTCCGATCTTGAAAGAAATTAGCCAGTGCAGCTGCTAACGCATCTATGTTTTTGCTAAACAATGCCTTGTTATTATCATTTCTGGAATATACCATGGGATCAACTCCAAGTCGGTATTTTGGAAGCGAAGTGGCTAATAAACTTCCGTCTGAAGAATAAATATTTCCTCGAGTAGCATCAATGTTTCTTTCTTTGATATAAGTATTGGCTGCCTCTTCACGAAGACCGGGTCCTTTAATGACAATAATTTTGTACAAATTGAACATCAAAAAAGCAAACCCTAAGAAAATTAGTGAAATGAAGTACGTGAAGCGCGCCGTAATTTCTCTTTTGATTCCTTTTCCTTCTAACTTTGCCATTGTTATTCTTCTACTTTACTGTTGTTAATGACTATTTTAGTGGGTGGTATTAACGTTGGTTCCATCCCGTATTTTTTTACTTCTTCAGCCAAAAAGCTTTGTTTACCCATTTTCATATATTCTGCTTTTTGGGTGGTATAATCTGCTCTAATTTCTTCCAAATCGGCAGTTTCTTTAGCGATTTGATGGATTTTTCCATCTGCCAACATCGTGTAATAGATATAGACTAATACCAAAAATGAGATGTAAATAATTCGATAAACCCATTTTACAGGAATTTCCCCATTGGTCACATGGTCTAAATTGAAAATCATATCCAACACACCTGTTTTTCCAGATGTTTGTGGTTTCTTTTTAGCTGAATTTGTATCGTTTAAAGGTGTAGCCATCTTATTTCTTGTATGCAATTCGTAATTTAGCACTTCTTGACCTAGAATTGAACTTCAATTCTTCCTCACTCGCCGTCACAGGTTTTCGGGTAAGAGGTTCTAAGGGTTTATGCACATTTCCAAACAAATCTTTATCCTCTTTTCCTTCCACATTTCCTGTTTTAATAAAATTTTTCACCAATCGATCTTCTAAGGAATGAAAAGACAAGATACACAATCGTCCATCTGGTGCCAATACCTTGGGGCACTGTTCCAAAAATTCTTCTATCACTTCCAATTCCTTATTTACCTCAATTCGAACGGCTTGGAAAGCCTGGGCATAATATTTAAATTCTCGATGTTTGGGAGCATATTTGTCCAAAATATGTTTAAAATCCTCCGTCGTTTTTAGTTCGGATTTAATGCGATACTGCACCACTGCTTCGGCTAAGGTTCTTGCATTTTTAATTTCTCCGTACATGCCAAAAATACGCTGTAGATCTTTTGCTGAATAGCTGTTTAAAATAGTCGAAGCATCAGATGAAGCGGATGGTCCCATTCGCATGTCCAACGGCCCATTAAATCGAGTAGAAAACCCTCGTTCAGCCGCATCTAATTGATGAGAGGAAACACCAAAATCTGCTAAAATTCCATCTACTTGTTTAATGCCATGTAAGCGTAAATACTTTTCTAAATATCTAAAATTAGCTGTAATAAGCGTTAATCGGTCATCCTCGATTTTCTCTGCTTGTTCCCAAGCATCTGGATCTTGATCAAAGGCGATTAACCTGCCCTCTGGACCTAATTTAGAAAGGATTTCTTTCGAATGACCCCCTCCTCCAAAAGTAACATCCACATAGGTGCCATCCGGCTTAATTGCTAAGCCTTCAATGCATTCATTTAACATGATGGATATGTGATAGGAGTCCAAGTGAAAAAATTTACTGATATAAACAAATTTACAAAAAATTGTACGATGTTTAAATCCTCTTGAATCAATTTTGTCGCAATTTTTTTTTACCTTTTTGATTACCTTATCTTTGTCTCATGAAACACATGATTTTGAAAATAAATTTCTTGACATTCCTAGGAATTATTGCAGTTCATTCTCTTTTTGCTCAAGTTAATTTGGCTGTTAAATCTGGACCCTGGAGAGGTGAAATCCAATCCATAGGCGGCAAACTTCCCATCAATTTTATTTTAGATCCATTAAAGGCTGAAAAGCATCCAGTGAAAATTCAAAATGGAGTAGAAAAATTCACCTTAGGAGATGCATTTTTTAGAAATGATTCATTGGTCATTCCTTTTGATTTATATGATTCTGAGTTGGTTTTTCAAGTGATTTCCTCGGAACAACTCAAAGGGTTTTGGGAGAAAAAAAGAAACGGAAATGTGATTGGTCGTCTTCCCATTCAAGCGCAATGGGGAAGTACAGAACGCTTTCTTCAACTGGCACCAGCAACCGTAAATGTAACCGGAAAGTGGAAGACTGATTTTATCGGTGATGATTATAAACCGAGTCCGGGTGTTGGGGTATTTGAACAAAAGGGGAATCAAGTTACCGGTACTTTTTTACGTACTTCCGGGGATTACCGTTTTCTGCAAGGGAATATAAGCGGAGATAGCTTGTTTTTAAGTTATTTTGATGGCTCAGCAGTTATGTTGATGAAGTCAAAAGTGACAGGAAATAAAACTTTTTCAGGTATGTTCTATTCCGGACTTTCAGGCAAAAGGGCATTAAAGGCAACTCTTGATCCAAAAGCTGCCTTGCCAGATTTAAAAACTTTGACTGCCCTTAAGCCGGGAAAAAATTCTATTGAGTTTTCCTTACCTACACCTGCTGGAGAAAAAATTAGTTTAGCAGATGAACGTTTCAAAAACAAAGTAGTGGTAATTGAATTAATGGGTTCTTGGTGTCCGAATTGTTTGGATGAATCGCGATATTTAGCTCCTTTCTACAAAAAAAATAAAGCTAAAGGTGTAGAAATGCTTGGTATGGCATTTGAATATTCAAGTGATCTAAAAGTGTCTGGACCTAAAATTGAAAACTTTAGAAAACGGATAGGGATTGATTACCCCATTGTTTTCGCAGGACAACCCAACGAAGAAACCATTGCGAAGGTTTTGCCTAATTTGGAGAAGTTGAATGGCTATCCAACCACAATTATCATAGATAAAAAAGGTATTGTTAGAGAAATTCATACAGGTTTTTCAGGTCCTGGTACGGGGGTTTATTACACCGATTGGATTCATGAATTCGAAAAAACCATTCAAATGTTATTAAATGAATAAATGTAAGATTATTGCTTTATGGGTTTGTTTGCTTGGAGGACAACAAAACCTTTCAGCTCAACGAGCTGAAAATGCTTCAAATTGGTGGGTACTTCCTTCTTCCCTTGTCGGATTAGGTATCTTGGCCTCTACTCAATCCATAAAAGATGCGCAAACAAATTTTCATCAGCAAAATGTGGGTAATTTTCATACGAATTTGGATGATTTTTTACAATATACACCCACATTCATCAATGTGGGCTTGTCTGTCGCCCATCCAAATGCCAAAACAAGAAATGCCAAAATAACGCGATTTGTATTGGGGACCTTGATGTATGCATCGGTTACTCAAGGATTAAAAAGGGCAATAAATGTAACAAGACCCGATGGTGCGGATCATTCCTTCCCGTCCGGACATACGGCCACGGCCTTTTTTGGTGCTCATTTATTGGCAAAAGAAACTTCAGATACGCCATGGATTGGTTATTTGGGTTATGGAATTGCCACTTCAACAGGATTGCTTAGAATGGCGAACAATGCTCATTGGGCATCCGATGTATTAGTCGGTGCCGGAATTGGGATGGCAGCTGCAGAACTTAGCTATCAATTATATCCAAAATTGCAACGTAAATGGGGGAATAAACATGCTTTACAGGTGAATCCAATTGTAGGCAATAATTTTTATGCCTTTCAAGTCGCCTTCAAATTAGACTAAGATTAAATAAGTAATTGCGCCAGCTAAATACCCTAAGAAGGCAATCAAAGTAATCTTTTTCATATACCACCCAAAGGATATTTGTTCCATTCCCATCACTGCAACGCCTGCTGCTGAACCGATAATTAGTAGGCTTCCACCGGTACCTGCACAAAAAGCGATAAATTCCCACAATTGATGATCCATCGGAAAATCTGAAATGGAATACATTCCCATAGTGGCCGCAACTAAAGGGACATTATCTACAATCGAGGAGGCGATGCCGATTAACACCACAATGATGTTTTGATTACCAACAGTTTCTTGTAACAAGAGCGCCAATTGTTCTAAATAACCCAAGCTTTCAAGTGCACCAATTGCTAACAAGATGCCTAGAAAAAATAAAATGCTGGAGGTGTCAATTTTACTTAATGCATGTGCAACCGATAAGGGTTTTCTTTCCTCCTCATCTTTATCTGCATGCAGAATTTCAGAAATGACCCATACAAATCCTAAAGCCAATAAAATCCCCATATAGGGTGGGAGATGAGTGATTGTTTTGAAAATGGGTACCCCAATTAAACTCAATGACCCTGCCCAAAGCATGATATCCCCTTCTTTTTCTTCCTTGACCGATAGTTGATTTTCAGCCATAGTAGCTCCCAAGTTCATTTTTTTTACTTTTGAGCTTACAAAAAGCAATGGAATAATTAATGAGATGATGGAAGGAATTAAGAGTGCTTTCATGATTCCAGTGGCAGATATTTGTCCACCAATCCATAACATGGTGGTTGTTACATCACCGATCGGTGACCAGGCTCCACCAGCATTTGCGGCGATAATGACCAATCCTGCATAAAATAAGCGAGTTTCTTTATCGGAAATTAATTTTCGTAGAAGCGTAATCATGACAATTGCAGTGGTTAAATTGTCTAGCAAGGCAGAAAGGAAAAATGTAGCAATGGCACTAATCCAAAGTAGTTTCACCGGATTATCTGTTTGAATTACTTTACTAATAACACGAAAACCTTGGTGCGCGTCTACTAATTCCACGATTGTCATTGCGCCCATTAAGAAAAACAAGATTTCTGCAGAGGAGGCCAAATGGTGGGATAGGCTTTCAAGGCCTTCATGACTTTTAAAAAGTGCGATGACGACCCAGACCAATACACCCGTAATTAGTGCGGTCGCTGTTTTATTGATTTTCAATGGATGTTCAAAGGCAATGGCCAAATATCCAACAACAAAAAGTACAACAGCTATTATTTCCATACCTTAAATATAGACCAAATTCCCTATAAATAAAATACCCCAGGCCTCAACCCAGGGTATTCTAACTCCTAACTCCTAACTCCTAACTACTAACTCCTAACTACTAACTACTAACTCCTAACTACTATTTCAACCTCCCCACAGCACTAGCAATTCTTGCACATGCTTCTTCTAATTGTTCATCAGCGGCAGCAGTAGAGATGCGCATACAATTTGGGGCTCCAAAGCCAGAACCTGCAACAGTTGCAACATGCGCTTCTTGAAGTAACCAGTTACAAAAATCATCTGAATTTTGGATGGTTGTTTTACCATCTGATTTTCCATAATAGGCAGAAATGTCAGGGAAGGCATAAAATGCGCCATCTGGCATATTTACTTTAAATCCTGGAATCTCTCTCAATTTTCCTACTACTAATTTTCTTCTTCTATCATAAGCCTCTTTCATTTGAACCGCATGGTCTAAAGAACCATTAAATGCTGCGACTGCAGCTTTTTGTGCGATAGAGTTCGTGCCTGACGTAACTTGACCTTGTAATTTTTCAATTCCGTCTGCAATCCACTTTGCACACGCAACAAAACCAATTCTCCAACCGGTCATGGCATGTCCTTTGGCCACACCATTTACCGTAATCACACGATCTTTAATTTCAGGAATGGATCCAATTGAAAAATGTCCACCTGGTGTAAAGTTGATGTATTCATAAATTTCATCTGCTAAGACAAAAATTCGTTCATGTTTCGCAACTACTTTCGCAATATCACGTAATTCAGATTCGGTGTAAACAGATCCAGTTGGATTGTTCGGAGAAGCAAACATCACCATTTTAGTTTTTGGTGTAATGGCAGCCTCAAATTGCTCTGGAGTTACTTTGAAATTGTTTTCAAATGCTCCTTCAACAATTACGGAAGTTCCTTCCGCTAATTTTACCATTTCTGAATAGGAAACCCAGTAAGGAGAAAAAATGATTACTTCATCTCCTGGGTCAATTAATGCAGCAATGGCATTGGCTAACGAATGTTTAGCACCTGTAGAAACCACAATGTTTTCAGAGGCCCATTCTAAATTATTATCTCTTTTCAGTTTATTAGCTATGGCTAAACGTAGATCTGGATAGCCAGCTACAGGTGAATAACCATGAAATCCATCATCGATGGCTTTTTTCGCTGCTTCACAAATGTGTGCAGGTGTTTTAAAATCAGGCTCTCCAACAGAAAGGCTAATCACTTTATGACCTTGTGCAGCTAGTTCGCGTGCTTTTTTAGTCATTCCAAGTGTAGATGATTCTTCTAAGGCTTGAATTCTTTGTGCTAATAATGACATTTTTGTATTCCTTTATTTAATTTGCCTGCAAATTTACCCTTTTATTGCCGGATTTAAAACATATCCTCGTAAGAATTC
>JBEGQV010000096.1:0-2594 GCA_041180785.1 Bacteroidota bacterium
ATAATGTTTCTTTGGGAAGTTTTGAAACAACTTCTGCTGCTATTTTGATAGCAGATTCCATTCGATTTTTGGCAAAACCAGGATGTTGTGAAACCCCATGAATGGTTAAGACGGCTCCATCCGCAGAGAAGGTCTCGTTTTCAAGGTGTCCGCGTTTTTCACCATCCAAGGTATAACCGAAATCTGCCTTAATTTTTGTAAAATCAATGTGGTCTGTTCCTCTGCCCACTTCCTCATCTGGTGTGAAGACAACGGTGATATCTCCATGTGGCACTTCAGGATGTTGTTGCCAAAATGCCACCGCGTCCATGATTTCTGCGAGTCCAGCTTTATTATCTGCTCCTAACAGTGATTTTCCTGAGGCAGTTATGATGTCGTTTCCAATTTGTTCCGCCAAATCTGGATGTTCGGATAATTGAATGACCACCGTCGGGTCATCCGGCAAAACAAGGTCTTGTCCTTGGTAATTTGCATGAATAATTGGTTTTACACCTTCGCCTGAGCAATCGGGGGAGGTGTCCATATGCGAGCAAAAAAAGATGCCCGGTATTTTTTGGCTTTGATTTGAAGGCAGAAATGCATAGACATACCCAAACGCATCCATGTGGGCATTTTCAATGCCCAACGATTGTAATTCTTCGACTAAAATTTTTCCAAGGTCTTTTTGTTTTTCCGTACTCGGAAAACAAGTTGCATTCGGATCCGATTGCGTATCGATTTGTACATATCGTAGAAATCGATCTTTGGAAGAATAGGAGTAATTGGTAATTTTTTTCTTTAAGTTGCTCATTTAGTCGAATTTTATTGAACTTTTTTTAGAAAAAGTTGAAAATATTAAATTATTTTATTTTGGATTCATAAAGGTAAGCAAGGTTTCAAAATTACGTATTATCTTAGTAGATTGAATTTTGAGAACAGTGCCAAACTGTCTAGATAAATTCATAGTTTCGATTAAGTATAATTTAAACAATTATGTCGCAAAACGCAGTTATTAATGTAGACGGTAAAACATTTGAACTACCTACATTATCAGGTTCTGAAAAAGAAAATGCAATTGATATTGCAAAACTTCGTGATTTATCAGGATATGTAACCTATGATCCAGGTTTTAAAAATACTGGAGCTACCAAAAGTGCTATTACTTTCCTAGATGGAGAGGAGGGTATTTTACGTTACAGAGGATATGCCATTGAAGAATTAGCTGACAAGGCTACTTTTTTAGAAGTTGCTTATTTATTAATCAATGGTGAACTGCCTACACAAGCTCAATTAGAGGCATTTGCTGATGCAATTAAAGCGGAAGCTGTCGTTAATGAGTCAATTGTAAAGGTTTCTAATGCATTTCCGAAAGAAGGTCACCCAATGTGCGAAATTGCAGCCTTAGTTGGTTCAATGTCGGCCTTTTATGATGTAGATGGAAATGAAGATCCGGAGAAAAGTATTTTGCGCTTAATCGCCCAGTTACCCATTATGGCAACTTGGTGGTATAAAAAATCAATCGGAGAAGGAATCAATCAAGCGGATACTTCTTTGGATTATTGTTCAGACTTTTTGCAGTTAATGTTTAAGACTCCTGGTTCTTCTTATCAAGTAGATCCAATTGTTTCTAAAGCTTTGAATAAATTATTAATCTTGCATGCAGACCACGAGCAAAACTGTTCGACTTCGACCGTTCGTTTGGTGGGTTCATCGCATGCAAGTTTGTATGCTTCTATTTCTGCAGGTATCAATGCCCTATGGGGACCACTTCACGGTGGTGCTAACCAAGAGGTAATTGAAATGTTAGAAGCAATTAAGGCAGATGGTGGCGATACAGACAAATACATCGCAATGGCCAAGGATAAAAATTCTGGCTTCCGTTTGATGGGATTTGGACACCGTGTATATAAGAACTTTGATCCACGTGCTAAAATCATTAAAAAAGCAGCTGACGATGTTTTAAAAGCCTTAGGTGTAAATGATCCAGTATTGGGAATTGCTTCTCATTTGGAGCAAGCAGCTTTGAGTGATGAGTATTTTGTAGCTCGTAAGTTATATCCAAATGTTGATTTCTATTCGGGTATTATCTATCGTGCCTTAGGTATACCAACCAATATGTTTACCGTTATGTTTGCGATTGGTCGTTTACCAGGTTGGATTGCTCAATGGAAAGAAATGAGAGCAAACAAGGAGCCTATCGGTCGTCCTCGTCAAATTTACACAGGTGCTACTGAAAGAGCATTTGTGGAGATCGGTAAGAGGTAATTTGAGTTATGAGTTATAGGTTATGGGTTATAAGTTATGAAAATCAATAAACTCATAACCCATAACTTTTAAAATATGTGTTTAAAGAAAAATTCTTTTTTCTGGTTTTTACTCGTATTTGTTTCGCTTGTTGCAAGCGGTTTTAAATCAAAATCAGAGGGCCATTGGCATTCAGGCAAGGCTTCTTATTACAGTAAAAAATTAGCCGGTCGAAAAACAAGTAGTGGCGAACGTTTTCACCCTTACAAATACACAGCCGCGCATCGTACCTTGCCCATGGGCACCTGGGTTCAAGTGAAATCTACGCGCACGGAAAGAATTACCTATGTTCGTATCAACGACAGAGGTCC
>JBEGQV010000097.1:0-4721 GCA_041180785.1 Bacteroidota bacterium
ATTATTGCAAACGTGCAGGAATTAGCTATCGCACTTATGGAGAATTTGCTGATAATTTCAAGCCAAATATTCCTGTGATTAAAGATCATTTTTGTCCAGATTTTGCCTCCTTTAATCAAGACATCATGGACACCAACCGGTTCCATGCTTGGAAACGTGATTTCGATCGATTGTTAGCAAAAAATGAAGTTCCTCGATTCAATTCATTACACTTTCCTAATGATCACACAGAAGGTCAACGAATTGGTAAAAAAACACCTTTTGCCTATGTAGCAGATAATGATTATGCCATTGGTTTGTTTGTTGAGCACCTTTCAAAATCGCCAATATGGAAAGAAACGGCCATTTTTATCGTAGAGGATGATGCGCAAAATGGTCCAGACCACGTGGATGCCCATCGTACTACTGCCTATTTGGCAGGTGGTTTTGTAAAGCGTGGATTTGTTGACCACACACCCTATTCTACCTCTTCCATGTTGCGCACGATGGAATTGATTTTAGGCTTACCACCAATGAGTCAATACGATGCCGCAGCAACTCCGATGTATAAAAGTTTTTCCAAAGAGGCAAATGTTCGTCCTTTTGAAGCCTTGTTACCTAACATTAGTTTATTTGATGTCAATACAAAAGAAACACCAAGTGCCATTAAATCCGCATCCTTTAACTTTAAGAAGGAAGATTCGATTCCTGATTTAGAATTTTCGGAGGTAATTTGGAAAGCGGTGAAAGGGGAAGATTCGGTCATGCCAGCCCCAAGAAGAGCGGCAATTTTAAATGCAAGCGAAGAAGACGAAGACGATTAAACCTATTAGACAAAATAATTATGAGCACTAGAAGAACATTTATACAAAGCTTGGCATTTCCCTTAATCGCCAGCTCTATTAAACCTCAATACATCAAGCCTGAAATTGCAGATGGGTCTATTTTGCGATTTGCCCAAATGGGTCTCGGTTCTTATGCAGAACGAGTAGGGAATGCGGTAAAAGAAAGTATGAGGACAAAAATTACTGGACTCATCAGTGGGAGTCCAGAAAAGCTTTCAAAATTTGGTTCAAAGTATGGTGTAGAACCAGAATCATTATACAACTATTCGAATGTAGCCTCTATCAAAAATAATACATTAATTGATGCTGTTTATATTACCACCCCAAATGCCTTGCATTGTCCGAATACGATTCAAATTGCAGAAGCAGGAAAACATGTGATTTGCGAAAAACCCATGGCAATCAATGCAAAGGAAGCCCAAAAAATGATTGATGCTTGTCAAGCAAATGGCGTAAAATTATTGATTGGCTATCGGATGCACTTTGAACCTATTACCTTAGAAATTGTTCGAATGCGCCAAAGAGGAGAATTTGGAAAAACACTTTTTTTTCAAGGTCTTTCGGGTTTTATCATAGGAGATCCAACCCAATGGCGTTTAAAGAAAGAATTAGCAGGAGGTGGAGCCATGATGGATATTGGAGTGTATTCCATCAATGGAGCGCGCTATATGTTGGGTGAAGATCCGATATGGGTAACGGCCCAAGAAACAAAAACTAATTTCGAGAAATTTAAAGAGGGTGTAGATGAAACGATTACGTTTCAGATGGGATTTCCGAGTGGTGCTACTGCTTCTTGTTTATCCACTTACTCTTTGAATTATTTGGATAAATTTTATTTATCTGGAACAAAAGGTTTCGCAGAAATGCAACCAAGTACCGGATATGGACCTATCAAGGGAAGGACGCATCAGGGCGAAATTCAAAAACAGCACTTGACACACCAAGCTCGACAAATGGATGAAATGGCAGCCATTATTTTAGATAATAAAGTGCCAGAAATACCTGTGGATGGCCAGGAAGGCCTCAAGGACATGGTCATTGTGGATGCAATTTTTAAAGCCGTTAAAACTGGGAAAAAAATCAACATAAAATATAATGAATGATAGTCGTAGATTGTTGCTTAAGCAAATGAGTATTTCTTTGGCAGCCATGAGTTTGCCCAATTGGGCACATGGGTGGAGGTCAGAAAATTTCCAGGGATCGAGTCAGTTGATTTCAGCTTTAGTAGAAGCTATTCTTCCTGAAACAGATATTCCAGGAGGTAAATCAGTAGGAGCTGACAAATTTATTGAGCGCATGGTAAAGGATTGTTTTGATACAAAAACCCAACAGGCATTTATGCAAGGATTAGCAAGTTTTGATGAACAATGTAAAAGACTTTTTAAAACAGGTTTTGAAAAACTTCCCTTGGCTCAACAGATTGATTTTTTAAAAAACATTGAGGCAAGAGGAAGCTCTGAGGATAAGATGGTACTTCAAATCTTAAAAAAATTAACAATTCAGGCCTATACAAATTCTGAATATTTTTTAACGAAACATCGTAATTATACGATTGCTCCCGGTTTTTATCATGGTTGTACCCCAATTAATTCCTAAGTAATGGCAAATTTTAATATTGATAGTAAACAAAAAAGAACATATGATGCCATCGTCATTGGTTCAGGTATTTCTGGTGGCTGGGCAGCTAAAGAACTTTGTGAAAAAGGCTTAAAAACCTTGGTTTTGGAGCGTGGAAGAGATGTTCAACATGTGGTTGATTATCCAACTACCATGATGGAACCTTGGGAATTTGAGCATTTAAATCAAATTCCAAAAGCATTGGAAATTGAAAACCCTATTGCAAGTAAATGTTATGCATTTAACGAAGATGCACAGCACTTTTTTGTAAAAGACAAAGAACATCCATACATTCAAGAAGAACCCTTCCTTTGGATTAGAGGCTACCAAGTAGGAGGAAAATCATTGATGTGGGCAAGAGGCACACAACGTTGGAGTCGATTTGATTTTGAAGGTCCTGCCCGAGATGGTTTTGATAATCATTGGCCGATTACTTATCAAGACCTTGCTCCTTGGTACAGTCATGTGGAATATTTTGCAGGCGTCTCCGGAAATAAAGATGGCTTGGAGCAATTACCTGATGGTGATTTTTTACCACCGCATGAGCAGTCTTGTGTTGAAAAACATTTTACCGATCAAATGGCAAAACATTACAAGGGAAGCAGACCAGTAATTATTGGCAGATGTGCTCATTTGACGGAGCCTCGTGAGATACATTACAAGCAAGGCAGAGCCAAATGTCAGCATCGTAATTTATGCCAAAGAGGCTGTCCGTATGGCGGTTATTTTAGTTCAAATTCTTCTACCTTGCCTTGGGCAAAAATGACTGGAAATTTAACTATGCGACCTGATTCGGTTGTCCATTCCATACTTTATGATGAGAAATTAGGGAAAGCAAATGGCGTAAAAGTGATTGATCGCAACACCAAAGAGGAAATGGAATTTTATGCGAAAATCATCTTTGTGAATGCTTCAACAGTCAATACAAACCTCATTTTGTTAAATTCAAAATCTGCTCGTTTCCCGAATGGATTGGGTAATGACTCAGGAGTTTTAGGCAAGTATATGCACTTTCATAACTTCCAAACTGGTATGACCGCAGAATATGAGGGAATGAAAGAAAGTAAACCTGAAGGGATTCGTCCGAATGGCTCTTACATCCCAAGGTTCAGAAATGTGTTTAAGCAAGATACGCCTAATTTCTTACGAGGATATGCTGCCGGATTCTCTGCATCAAGAGGCATTCAATTAAATCAGGAAGGGTTTGGAACGGAGTTGAAAGATCATTTGCTGGAGAAAAAATATGGCAATTGGACTGTTTCCTCACATTTTATGGGTGAAACCATTCCAAAGAAAACCAATTATGTTCAATTGGATACGAAATTGACAGATGCTTGGGGTGTTCCATTAGCACGATTACATGTTTTAAAAGATGAGAATGATCGTAAAATGGAGCAGGATTACCATGAGCAAATGACAGAGATGCTAACTTTGGCTGGATTTTCGAATATTAAAATTAATAATCGTAAATTTTTCCAACCAGGATTAGACATTCATGAAATGGGTGGAGTGCACATGGGAGCAGATCCTAAAACTTCCATGTTAAATAAATGGAATCAGCTGCACCATTGTAAAAACGTATTTGTAACGGATGGTGCTTCAATGACAAGTAATTCAACGCAAAATCCATCCTTAACTTACATGGCATTGACCGCAAGAGCAGCCAATTATGCAGTAAGTGAATTGAAGAAGAAAAATTTATAATCTTTTGAATCAGTTTCATTATGAAAACAACTCTTTGTCGATTTTTATTATTCTTTTGTAGTGTATTGTGGAGCACATCTTTGAATGCCCAAGGCCCCAAAGTGTTAGTTATTACTGCGCATCCCGACGATGAAACTGGTTTTTCGGTTTCCTTGTTTAAAATTACCCATGAGCTTAATGGAATTGTCGACATGGCTGTGATGACTGACGGAGGTGGAGGATTTGCTGATTCTCAATTGGGTGCTATGTATTATGGTTTAAATTTAACGGATTCGTTAACTGCTCGTGATCATCTTCCATTAATTCGGAAACAAGAAATTTTAGATGCTGCTAAAATAATGGGTATTCGAAATATCCATTTTATGGAACAACCCGATGATTGGTATACCACCGATCCTACACCATATATTTCCGGTAAAAATTGGAATATCCCCTTGATTGAAAGTAGGTTAGATAAAATCTTGCAAGATCGGTCGTACGATTTTGTATTGACCATGCTACCGCATGAAGGTCAACATGGTCATCACAAAACTGCCGTTTTGATGGCGTTGAGAGCAGTTAAGCGAATGAAAAGTC
>JBEGQV010000098.1:0-7487 GCA_041180785.1 Bacteroidota bacterium
GGCGGACATAATTACCAATGGGTAGAAGCTTGTAAAGCCGGCTATGGTAATATGGAAGTAAGTTCTCCATTCGACTATGCGGGACCGTTTACAGAATCTGTTTTAATGGGTAATCTGGCAATTCGTTCTTATATGTTACGTGAAGGTTCCGGCAGAAATGCTAAATATATCGGTCGCCAAAAATTAACTTGGGATGCCGCCAACATGCGCATTACTAACTTTGAAGCTGCCAACCAGTTTGTGAGAAGAGAGTATCGAAAAGGGTGGACGATGTAGGTTAGTGAGCTAGTGAGCTAGTGAACTAGTGAGCAAGTGGACTAAATACTCGCTCACTTGGTCACTTGCTCACTATTCACTAATTTTGTCCATGGAAAAACAAAACATACTTAACCAGATTGAGAAATGGGTTTCTGAACAGGGATTCACCGTTGTCGCAAAAGATTTTAATCGTCCATGGGGTGGTTTTTTTGTTTTAGAAGAGTCGCAGGCGGCAAAATTTGCTGCCATGTTTTTTCCAGAATTGTCGTTCGACGAAATACAAATAACCCAAAAATTAAGTCCTAAATTTTTAGTCGTTGCTCCCAAGCAACGATTGTCTTGGCAGTATCATTTCCGTCGTGCAGAAGTGTGGAAAGTAGTAAACGGGCCGGTTGCTGTCGCTATTTCTGCTACAGATGAACAATTGGAACCCGGAATTTACCAAGATGGTGATTTTATCAAATTAGATATTGGTCAACGTCATCGTTTAATCGGTTTGGATACGTATGGACTCGTTGCAGAGATCTGGCAACACACCGATGTAAACCATCCCTCTGATGAAGACGATATTGTGAGGTTGCAGGACGATTTCGGCAGGTAGCTTCGAGAACCTCTGTTATCACATTAGCCCACGGGTTTCACCCGTGGTTATTTTAAGTTAAGCCCTTCGGGCTTTTTTTGTTTATTTATTAAAAAAATTATATAAAAAACTTTGTAACCTAAAATAGTTTCCATAGTTTTGTCCTTCTTTTAAGGGATAAAAAGATGAAAATTAGAATTCTTGAAGGTGCTACAAAGTTATTTTTTCGTTATGGAGTAAAATCTATCACAATGGATTCCATTGCATCAGACTTGGGAATATCCAAAAAAACCATTTATCAGCATTATCCAGATAAAGACACCTTAGTAAACGAAGTGGTGTTAAATTTTGTAGAGAAGGACAAGTGTCAATGGATGGAGTTGGATCACCAATATCCGGATGTTATTGAGAAAATGTTTAAGTCTTTTGAAATTATGGAGGAGATGCTCAAAGAGTTGAATCCCGGACTCATGTTTGAAATACAAAAGTATCACCCTGGCTCTTTCCAGATTTTCCAACAACATAAAAAGGATGTTATGTTTGCTTATTTGGTTAAAGATCTAAAAACGGGGATTGAAAACGGGTATTTTCGTTCGGAATTATCTGTTGAAATGATTGCCCATATTCGCATGGCAGAGGTCAACATGATCTTTGATCCGGAATTTTTTGAAAATTTTAAAAAATCAGTTTATCAATTGCAATTGGAGGCGCTTGATTATTTCATGCATGGTATCATGACTGAAAAGGGCCTACAAGTGTATAATTCGTATTTAAATAAAACAAATAAATGATCCGCCTAAAAAAATTATCAACCTTAGTGCTTCTCTTGGGAAGTACGAGCTTAATGGCTCAGCAATTTGGCCTCAAGGAGGCTGTGGATTATGCTGTGACGCATCATGTGCAAGTGAAAAATGCACAAATTGATGTGCTAAATGCTGAAGCTAAAATCAATGAAATTAAGGCAATAGGTTTACCACAAGTCAATGGAAATTTTGCCTTAACCAATAATGTCTTGATGCAGCGTATGTTTATACCTGCCAAAATCTTTAATCCGTCGGCAGCTGAAGGCGAGTTAATTGCGGCAAAATTTGGTGTAGAAAACTCTGGTTTCTCTAGTATTGGACTTAGTCAATTGATTTTTGATGGGTCCTATTTACTGGGTTTAAAAGCGTCAGCTGTCTATAAAGAGTTATCTCAAAAATCGTTAATCCAATCCAAGCAAAGCATTGCTGAAAATGTGACAAAAGCATATTACGGAATTTTGGTCAATGAAAAGCGCATGGGATTATTGGATGTTAATATTAGTCGATTGGACTCTATGCTGAAAGATACGCGTGCCTTACAAAAAGCCGGATTTGCAGAAAAAATTGATGTGCAGCGTTTAGAAGTGCAGGCGAATAATTTGAAAACCGAACACGAAAATTTAATTCGTCTACAAGAGTTGGGTTATACATTACTGAAGTTTCAGATGAGTTATCCGATTGAAGAGCCGATTCAATTGAAAGATAAATTAGAAACGGTTCAATTGCAGTCCATTGAAAATAATCTTGCTCCCTTTGAGTATGCTAATCGAATTGAGTATTCGATCTTAAAAACGCAAGAAAATTTGGCAGAATTGGATGTTAAAAATGTTAAATCTGGATATTTGCCACGCGTCGTTTTTAGTGGCAGCTACGGTGCAAACACTGGAGCAAATGCATTTGGTGATTTGTTTAGAAAACAATGGTTTGATAATGCTGCGATAACTTTTGGCATTCAAATTCCAATTTTTGATGGCTTCTCTAAAAAATACAAAGCAATTCAGTCTGAGAATACTTTGAAAAAGGTTCGTCAAAGTTTTGATTTGTTAAAGTCGAGTATTGATTTACAAAGAAATCAAAGCAGCATTTCCTTGAGAAATGCTTTGGAATCTTTACGAGAGCAACAAGCTAATTTGGATTTAGCCAATGAAATTTCACGCGTTTCGCGCGTTAAATACAAGCAAGGAGTAGGTTCGAGTTTGGAAGTTTTAAATGCGGAGGCATCCATCAAAGAATCACAAGTAAATTATTTCACCGCCCTTTACAATGCCTTAATTGCAAAAGTTGAATTAGAAAAGGCAAATGGCACTTTATATAACGAATAAATAAAAACATTAAGCAAATGAAAAAGTACATTTATCTTTTAAGTAGTATCGCAATTTTGGCAGCGTGTTCAAAATCGGTAGATAAGAAACAAGAATTAGCAGATTTGAAAAAACAAGCTGCTGAAATTAATCAAAAAATTGCCTCTTTAGAGAAGGAATTAGGGGCTGGTAAAAAGGAAGAAAACAATCAAACGATTGCTGTTTCTGTAACTCCTTTGGTGGGTCAAGATTTTAAACACTTTGTAGAATCTCAAGGTTCTGTGGTGGCAGAAAATACAGTTTTGGTGAGTCCACAAACAGGAGGTGCTATTCTTTCCTTACCTGTTGTCGTAGGACAAAATGTAAGCAAAGGTCAATTGATTGCAACTTTAGATAATTCGATTCTAAAAGAATCGATGGAAGAGATTAAAAACCAATTGGGATTAGCAAAAACCTTGTTCGAAAAACAAAAAACCTTGTGGGATCAGCAAATTGGAACGGAAGTTCAGTTTTTGTCGGCTAAAGCAAATAAAGAAGCATTAGAAAAGCGTTTGGTGACGTTAAAGGCTCAATTGTCGATGTCGAGAGTAGTTGCTCCTATTTCAGGAACTATTGAAATTGTTCGTCAGAAAGCAGGTGAAATGGCTTCTCCAGGTATGCCAATTGTGCAAATCGTGAATTTAGGTAAATTGAAAATTACGGCTAAGGTTTCTGATACCTATGTGGGCTCTGTGCGTGTGGGAGATCCGATTACCGTAAAGTTTCCAGATATTAACAAGGAAATTCCAGCTCGTATTTCTGTTGTTTCGAAAATGGTAAATCCATTGACAAGAACATTTGATATTGAAGCAGCTATCCCAAATGCAGGCAATGAATTAAAACCAAACCAATTGGCGGTAATTAATATTAATGATGTAACGAAAACGAAAGCTATTGTGATTGATGAAAATTTAATTCAAAAAACAGAAAAAGGAAGTTTAGTGTATGTTGCAGTTGAAGAGGGCGGCAAAAAAATTGCCAAGGCAAAAATCGTCACCCTAGGCTTGTCATATAACGGTCAGGTTGAGGTTGTTTCAGGTTTACAAGTTGGTGAGCAATTGATCACACAAGGCTACCAGGATTTGGTTGATGGTCAAGCGGTAACATTTTAATTTAGGGCATTTATTTTCATGGAAAAAAATATAAAAAATGAACAATTGCCTGAAGGCAAGGGGTTCATCTACAACATGGTAGGTTGGTTGAGTACCAATCGTACCACTGTGTATATCTTTACATTTATCATTTTTTTGGCAGGTTTTATGATTTACCGAAGCTTGCCGAAAGAGCAGTTTCCGGATATTGTCATTCCGCAAATGGTGGTTCAAACGGTGTATGCGGGTGCAACTCCAACCGATATTGAAAATACGATTACAAAACCCATTGAGAAGCAATTGAAGTCGGCCACAGGCATTAAGCGTATTAAGTCGAACTCGCTTCAAGATGTGTCAATTATCATTATTGAATTTAATACCGATGTGGAAGTGGCCGTTGCCAAGCAGCGTACACAAGATGCCGTGGATAAATCGATAGCAGATTTACCAAAAGATTTAACGCGTCAACCATCTGTGGCAGAGGTAAATTTCTCGGAGTTTCCTATTATGAACATCAACATTGCAGGAGATTATCCACTTGATAAGTTGAAAAAATATGCGGAAGATTTGCAGGATGAGATTGAGGGAATGCCTGAAATTACGCGCGTAGATGTATTAGGTGCTCTAAAACGTGAAATTCAGATTAATTTGGATTTACCCAAAATGCAAAGTTATGGGGTTACTTTTTATGATATCCAAAGTGTTGTACAAGGTGAAAACGTCAATATTTCTGGGGGTGAATTGAACGTTGGTGGTGTACGAAGAGCCTTGCGTGTTACAGGTGAATTTAAAACGGTTGAGCAACTCGGTAATTTAATTTTGCGTTCGAGTACGGGCGCGACTGTCCGTTTGAAAGACATTGCAGAGGTAACGGATAGTTATGAAGAAAAGCAAGATTTCGCGCGACTGGATAAAAAATCCGTCATCACCTTAAACGTGATTAAGCGTGGTGGAGCAAACCTAATTGAGGCGGCAGACCGTATTGAAAAGACCATTGAAGAATATCGTGAAAATCGTTTTCCAAAAGGATTGGTTGTTTCGATAACGGCAGATCAATCAGAAAGAACGCGTGGCGACTTAGCAGATTTGATCAATACGGTGATTTTGGGTTTTGTGTTTGTGGTAATCGTATTAATGTTTTTCATGGGAGTTCGTGATGCGGTTTTTGTGGGACTTTCTGTGCCACTTTCTGCTTTATTGGCTTTCTTGTTCATGCCCGGATTAGACTTTACGTTAAATACGATTGTGTTATTTGGTTTCTTATTGGGCTTGGGTATTGTGGTAGACGATGCCATTGTGGTGATTGAAAATGCCCACCGTTTGTATAACAATTTTAAAAAATTGAGTATTGTGGAGGCCGTAAAATTGGCCGCATCGGAAGTGTTTGTTCCCGTTTTAACAGGAACCTTAACCACAATATCACCCTTCTTGCCCCTATTGTTTTGGCCAGGACTGGTGGGTGAATTTATGAAATATTTACCCTTGACATTGATCATCACCTTGTTTGCTTCCCTGTTTGTGGCCTATGTGATGAATCCGGTGTTCGCGGTTTCGTTCATGAAGCGACATGATGAAGAATCAAATGATGTGCATGCACCTGAATTTGCGGACATTCGTAAGACCGTGTTCATCCTATTGAGTTTATCGATTGCTGGGTATATGCTAGGGTTTGGTATTGGCAATTTCGGATTTGGTAATTTCTTTTTATTCTGTTTAGGAATTTATGTCTTGAATCACTTCATCATTACCCCTAAGATGATTGTGCCCTTTCAATTGAAAACTTTGCCGAATTTCAAGAACAATTATCGTCGATTAATTCAATATGTTATTACGGGCAAACGCCCTATTTATGTGGTCGTTGGATCTTTCTTTTTATTGGTGTTTACTTTTATGTTGATGGGTATTGTGAAGCCAAAGGTGATTTTCTTCCCTGCGGGTGATCCGGATTACATCTACATATACAACAAAATGCCCGTTGGCACGGATGCTCGTGTAACGGATTCGGTGACCAAGGTGGTGGAACAGAAAGTATTCCAATTATTAAAGAAAGAAAATGCAGGGAATATTGTAAATTCTGTGATTTCGAACGTGGGAAAAAATGCGGGTGATCCCATGAATCCGGACCGTGCAGCTACACCGAATAAATCAAAAGTGACGGTGGCTTTTGTGAAGTTAACCGAAAGAGATGGAAGAAGTACACAAGAAATATTGAATAAGTTTCAAGATTATTTCTTTAAGAATCCAATTCCAGGCGTTGAAATGGCCATTGAACGTGAAAGAAATGGTCCTCCAACGGGCAAGCCTGTTGCGATTGAAATTTCAGGTGATGATTTCCTAACACTTTTGGATTTAGAGAAAAAAGTACGTTTTGCGGTTAAAAAATCGGGTATTCAAGGTATTCAAGAATTAAAATCGGATTTGGTAACGAATAAGCCTGAAATTATTATTGATGTAGATCGTGAAAAAGCTAGTAGGGAAGGCATCAGTTCTGCGCAAGTGGCCATGGCCGTTCGTACGGGATTGTTTGGTGCAGAAATTTCTAAATTTAGAGATAATAAGGATGAGTATCCGATTCAATTGCGGTTAAAAGGCGAATCTAGAAATCAAATTGAGCGTTTGCTATCCATGAATATCACGTATCGTGATATGAATATGGGAGGCGCTTTGCGTCAGGTTCCATTAAACTCGATTGCCTCTGTGCATTATGCGACTTCTTTCTCACAGATTAATCGTAAGAACCAAGAACGTATGATTACCTTGAGTTCTGACGTATTGCAAGGCTACAATGCCAATGAGATTGTATCTGAACTAAGTACCTTGTTTGAAACGATGGACTTACCGCAAGGGTATAAAATTCGAATGGGTGGTGAGCAAGAAGATCAGAAGGAATCTATGGGATTCTTGGGCATGGCCTTTGCAGCTGCTTTGGTGTTGATTTATTTGATTTTGGCGACACAGTTTAATTCAGCAACCAAGCCATTCATTATTTTTGCTACCATTTTATTGTCATTGATTGGCGTACTTTTGGGATTTATGGCCTTTGGCATGACCTTCTCGGTGATTATGTCGGGCGTCGGTATCATTGCCTTAGCAGGTATTGTGGTGAAAAACGGTATTTTGTTGATTGAATTTATTGAAGAACTACGATTTAAGCGCGGATATAGTTTGAAAGAAGCCATTATTGAAGGAGGAGGGATTCGTTTAACTCCCGTATTATTAACTGCTTCTGCAGCTGTATTGGGTTTAATTCCGTTGGCAATTGGCTTGTCGATCGATTTCGTAACCTTATTCACCGAATTGGATCCACATATTTTCATCGGTTCAGATTCTGCCGTTTTCTGGGGAATTTTAGCTTGGACAATCATATTTGGTCTAACTTTCTCAACGGTCCTTACCTTGGTGATTGTGCCATGTA
>JBEGQV010000099.1:0-2682 GCA_041180785.1 Bacteroidota bacterium
CTCCGTTTTACCATTTGCAAAAGTGATTCCATTTTTAATGGCTGCTGTAATTCCCATAACGACTGCACCTTCCATTTGAGCGCGCGTATTGTCAGGATTCACCACTGTTCCTAAATCAATGACCACATATACCTTATCTATCTTTACTGAATTATCTCCCATCCGTGTCACTTCCACCACCTCTCCTGCTAATCCTGCAAAAAATTCATATTGAGCAACTCCTCTGCCTTTTCCTTTTGGTAACGGCTTGTCCCAATTAGATACTTCTTTCAACTTTTGCAAAACACGTTTGGTATCTGATTGCTTAGTCAACATGCCTAAACGGAAATCCATTGGATCTTTACCCGCCTTTACAGCTAATTCATCTATGAAACATTCATGCGCAAAAGCCAAGGTTGAACTCGTTACAGACCGCCAGTAACCAAATGGTATGTGAACATCCGAATACACAAACATATTCTTCATATTCGGTATTTCATATTTTTGCTCACTAATCCCTTCCACCATGGTTGTATCTACTTTTGATTTGTCTTGCAAGGGTACAACGGTTGGCGAGATCACCTTGTGTTGAAAAGCATTGATTTTGCCATCCACAACTGAACCTTTCATAGCAGAAAAAGTAGGTGGTCGGAATGGACCTAACTGGGTATCATCTTCCCTTGTCCAAACTAATTTTACTGGCTTTTTCAATAACTTTGCCAAGTTAGTCGCCTCCACAATAAAATCAGTTGCTAATCTTCTACCAAATCCACCACCATTAAAGCAAACATGTAATTGAATATCTTCCTCTTTTATTCCATATCGTTTGGTCAAATCGCCTATAACCCAAGATGGAACTTGCGTAGATGCCCATATCTCGAGTTGATTGCCTTCTTTCCAATGAGCCGTACAATTCATGGCTTCCATCGGAGAATGTGAAACAATGGGTGTTTCATAAAATGCAACAACTTGTTCTTTCGATTCTGCAAATGCCTTATCAAAATCTCCGTTACTATGTTGCACCAAACCATCTGTAATGGCTAAATCTCGCAAAGATTGATTATAATCTTTGGAATTAAATTTTTCTTTACCATTGGTGTTCCAAGTTACTTTTAAGGCTTTTCTACCTTTTAAAGCTGCCCAATAATTGGTGGCTACCACTGCAACTCCTGGATATTTATATGCACCCAAATCGCGTTCAACTTCTACAACATCTAATACACCTGTTACCTTCAAAGTAGCCGATTTATCGACATTTCCTAAGGTTGCTCCAAAAACCAAACTACGCTCTACTGATGCATACACCATACCTGGGATGACTGCATCAATCCCAAAAACGGCCTCCCCTTTTACTTTAGCAGGTATATCCTGACGCTTTACATTCTTTCCAATAATCTTGAAATCTTTTGCATCTTTTAATATTGGATTTTTAGGAACTTCTAAAGTAGCTGCAACCGCCACTAAATCTCCATATCCAATAGATTTACCCGTTGAACGCTGATATACCTTTGCTTTTTGCGCATAACAATCCGAAACCGCACAATTCCACTGCTGAGCAGCTGCTGCAAGCAACATTTCTTTGGCAGCGGCACCTACTTTCCGCATTTCCGTAAAACTCATTCGGACAGAATAACTTCCTCCGGCAAATTGACTATTCCCATGCATTTTTTGTCCACCCGACTGCTTTATTACATACTGATCAGGCCCAACTTCCAATTCTTCAGCAATTAAAGCCGTAATGGATTGCTGGGTACCTTGTCCCATTTCTGGTTTATTATTGAACAAGGTAATCTTACCCGATTTCTCTATCATCACATAGGGATTCAATGTAATGGAGGCGTTGTCGACTAAATTCAAATTCTCAATAGAATTTGAACCTTTTGTTGATTGGATTCCTAAAACCAAGGCAATTCCTGATAATCCTGTATACCGTAAAAAATCCCTACGATCTAACGCTTGTTGTGTATTTTTCGACATGATTTTTTATTTTTTTAAGGTTTTAGCAGCAGAATGTATCGCTTTTCTAATGCGATTGTATGTACCACATCGACAAATGTTACCACTCATAAAATTATCAATATCCTCATCTGTTGGATTCGGATTTGATTTCAACAAGGCAACTGCCGACATAATTTGTCCAGACTGACAATACCCACATTGAGGAACCTGCTCTTCGATCCAAGCATTCTGCACAACAGCATTAATACTTGCAACACCCTCAATCGTTACAATCTTGCTTGTCGCTTTAACACTTGAAATAGGCGTTTGACAAGAACGAATCGCCATGCCATCCAAATGAATGGTACAAGCACCACACAAACCCATTCCACAACCAAATTTGGTTCCTTTTAAACCCACTTCATCACGAATTACCCATAACAAAGGGGTATCTGGTTCGGCTTCTACTGTAATCTTTTTACCGTTGATGGTAAGTGAATATTTTGCCATTGCACTAGTTTTATAGGTTAATAATTAGTCAAACAAATATACAGTTAAATTAAAAAACTGAAAGATACATTTTACTGATTTTATAAATTATCTTTGAAAAATTTATCGAAGCTATTTCTAATGAAAAAACTTTTAATTATTTTTCTTTTCATCTCCTCACCAAATTTTGCTCAAAACAATTCGATTAAATTAAATCTAAGCTCTTTAGTGCTAAATAACTATAGCATCAGTTATGAGCGCGGAATAAGTAAACAC
>JBEGQV010000100.1:0-4289 GCA_041180785.1 Bacteroidota bacterium
TGAAGTAAAACGGTCAAAAAAATTGACTTTAATTGAACAATTTTAAGTTCCAAATTTTTACCCATTTATTTTTTCAAAAAAAGCAAAAAAAATATAATTGAAGAATTTGCATCGACATCGAATTTTACTATTTTTGTCTCCCCACCAAGAAAAACACTTACCTGTTTATCTGGTTTGCCTACCCCTATTTTATATTATTATTAAACGTACACAAATGGTGAAAATCATTTGGATTAAAGGATATTGTCTTTACAATTTTAAATGCAAGTTGAAGTAGAAAAAGTTTGGAGTGATTGTTTAAGCATCATCAAAAGTGAGCTAAATGAAAATAGTTATTCTACTTGGTTTGCACCTATTGTTCCTTTACGTTTTATCAACGACACCTTAACCATCCAAGTACCTTCTCAATTTTTTTATGAATGGTTGGAAGATCATTATGTTACGGTACTTAGAAAAGCCATTGACCATGCAATTGGTCGACAAGGATTGTTAGAGTATTCCATTGTTGTAGACAAAGGAGATAAAAAAAATCCACCGATTGCTTTTAATATACCTAATCAAAGTAATTCTCAGCCAAATATTTCAAAAGACAAAACGGAAATTATTGCAAAAAATCCCTTCCAATCGTCTACATTTGATATTTTAGAATTAGATTCTTATTTAAATTCAAAATACACCTTTGATAAATTTATTGAGGGTGATTGCAATCGTTTAGGACGTGCAGCGGGTTTGGCAGTAGCCAACAAACCTGGACTTACTTCCTTTAATCCATTAATGATATATGGAGGTGTTGGTTTAGGTAAAACCCATCTCATTCAAGCGATTGGAAATCAGATTAAAAATGAATTTCCCAATAAGTTTGTCTTATACGTTTCTACAGAAAAGTTTACCAATCAATTTGTCAATGCAATTCGTAACAATTCTATAGAAGCATTTACGAACTTTTATTTACAAGTCGATGTGTTAATCATTGATGATGTGCAGTTTTTGTCAGGAAAAGAAAAAACGCAAGAAACATTCTTCAATATTTTCAACCATTTACATCAATCAGGCAAACAAATTATTTTATCATCTGACCGTGCTCCTCGTGATTTGGCAGGTATGGAAGATCGTTTATTGAGTCGATTTAAATGGGGATTGACAGCTGATTTACAACAACCTGATTACGAAACTCGAATTGCCATTATTCAGAAGAAATTGCAAGACGACGGGATTCAGATTGACTTTGAAGTACTCGAATATTTAGCACACAGCATTCAAACAAATGTTAGAGAGCTAGAAGGCGTTATTATTTCATTAATGGCCCAGGCTTCCTTGACACGTAAAGACATTGATATTGAATTGGCTAAGCAAACCTTAAAAAGTATTGTCAACGAGCAAGAAAAAGAATTAAGCGTCGAAAATATTTTAGAAGCTGTAACCAATTTCTTTGATGTAGACATGGACACCTTAAAAGGTAAATGCAGAAAAAAAGAAAATGTATTTCCTAGACAAGTAGCCATGTTCTTGTTGAAAGAGTTAACCAACTTACCATTAAAGTCCATTGGTTATCACTTTGGTGGTCGAGACCATAGCACGGTTATCCACGCTGTACAAGCTGTTTCTGAGGCCATGGAAGCAGATAAATCTATCGAAAAAACGGTTCGGAAATTATTTGGCCGATTTAATAAATCTGTAGCTATATAAAAAAAGGTCCTTTCGGACCTTTCTTACTACTTACTTCTTACTTCTTACTCCTCTCCGTCTTTATCTAATAAAAGCGACTCATCTCCTTTAACTTTTTCTTTAATCTTTGCCTCAAGTTCATCCATCAATTCAGGATTATCCTTGATTAAATCTTTTACAGCATCTCTACCCTGCCCTAAACGATTTCCAGCATAAGAGAACCAAGAACCTGATTTATCAATAATTCCTAAATCTACCCCAAGGTCTAAGATTTCACCAGCTTTAGAAATACCTTCACCGTACATGATATCAAATTCAACCACTTTAAAAGGAGGTGCCATTTTATTTTTTACAACTTTCACACGGGTACGGTTACCAGTAATAGAATCTGCACTTTCTTTAATTTGACCCGCACGACGAATATCTAAACGTACCGATGCATAAAATTTCAGGGCATTGCCACCAGTCGTTGTTTCCGGACTACCAAACATCACACCAATTTTATCTCTTAATTGGTTGATAAATATACAGCAACAACCTGTTTTATTTATCGTACCTGTCAACTTACGCAAAGCTTGTGACATTAAACGTGCTTGTAAACCCATTTTTGAATCACCCATTTCTCCTTCAATCTCAGCTTTTGGTACCAAAGCAGCAACCGAGTCAATAACGATGATATCAATTGCTCCTGAAGAAATCAGATGTTCGGCAATTTCTAAAGCTTGCTCACCATTGTCTGGCTGAGAAATTAATAGGTTTTGCGTATCAATGCCTAATTTCTCTGCATACGCTTTATCAAAAGCATGTTCAGCATCAACAAATGCGGCTAATCCACCATTTTTTTGCGCTTCTGCAATACAATGCATGGTTAAAGTCGTTTTACCAGAAGATTCCGGACCATATATTTCCACGATTCGTCCACGAGGAACTCCTCCAATTCCCAAGGCTAAATCTAATCCTAAAGAACCTGTAGAGATAACTGGAACATCCATCACTTTACTATCAGATAAACGCATAACCGTACCTTTACCGTAGGCTTTATCTAATTTTTCTAACGTTGTCTGTAATGCTTTTAATTTTTCGGAAGCAATGGAAGATTGCTCAGCTGTTTGTTTTGCCATAATATTTGTAAGCTCGTTTTGAGTAAGACAAAAATAGGGAATAGTAATTAAATTTTTAAACAATAAACTGATAATAAAAGAAGTTTAATTGATAATTTAGCTGACAATATTTTTTTACTTTGAAAGGATTTACGTCAATCACCTTTATTTTTCTTTTATTGAGCCAACAAGTTTGGGCACAAAAAGAAAATAGCCTATTTCCAGGAGAAAAATTAACCTATAAAATACATATTGGATTTATACATGCCGCAGAGGCCACGATAAAAACTTCCAAACAGGCAGAAATCATTTCAGGAAAAAAAACGTATAAAATTGAGGTTACAGGTAAAACAGTTGGCATTTTCGATCTATTGACCCCAGTAGAAGATTATTGGTCAGCCAATTTAACTCCTGAAAATCTACTCCCTGTAAAAAGTGAATTTAGAAAAAGAGAAATTAGGTATCGAAAACAAGAAACTGTTCAGTATTTTCACGAGAATGGAATCGCCAAAATACATTCTCAGCAAAATATTCCCACTGACAAAATTTTTGAAATTACCAAGTCGACTAAAGACATCATTGGTGGATATTATTTTCTTCGTGACCAATCCATTAATCAAGCCAAGCCTGGGCAAAAATTCACTTCAAAGATCCTAATGGATAATCAACTCTATGATTTATGGGTAATTGTGAAAGGAAATGATAGCATCGACACGGGACTTGGAAAGAAAAATTGCATCCGAGCTTCCATGGTACTGCCAAAAAACAATCTTTTTGAAGACAAAGATGCCATCAAAATTTGGATAACCGACGACATCTACCAAGTGCCCTACAAAATCGAAGTTGATTTAAAATTCGGACATTTAAGTATTGATCTGGTGGATTATAAAATCGCAGAAAACAAAATCTACTAATTTTTATCCAATGCACTCTTATATACTTCTAACACGCGCTTTCGAGCAAATTCATGTTGAACGATGGGAGCTGGATACGATAACTCTTGAAATTCAGGAACCCATTTTTTGATATATTCAAATTGTCCATCAAATTTTTGTGTTTGAAGTGTAGGATTAAATACTCTAAAATAGGGTGCTGCATCACAACCAGAACCTGATGCCCACTGCCAGCCACCATTATTAGCTGCAAAATCAAAATCCAACAACTTTTCAGCAAAATAGGACTCGCCCCAGCGCCAATCAATTAATAGATGTTTTACTAAAAAACTAGCAACAATCATGCGCACGCGATTGTGCATAAATCCGGTCGTATTTAATTCCCTCATTCCAGCATCTACAATTGGATATCCGGTTTGTCCCCTTTTCCAAGCCTCAAAATCCGACTCATCATTATGCCATCTTATCAAATCATAGGCAGGTTTAAAACTTTTACCTGCTGAAATATGCGGAAAATGATGTAAAATATTGAAATAAAAATCTCGCCAAATTAATTCATTTAAGTACACTTCAGAATGTTTTTGCGCAAATGTCACAAGCCTCCGAATTGAAATTGTTCCAAAGCGTAAAT
>JBEGQV010000101.1:0-7023 GCA_041180785.1 Bacteroidota bacterium
ATGGACGTGTAGTGCTTGATGGCATTAGCGGAACTTTTCATAAGGGTACAACAAGCATGGTGATTGGCGGGAGTGGTACAGGGAAAAGTGTGCTGCTTAAATGCATGATTGGAATATTGACTCCTGAGAAAGGAGAAGTGCTTTTTGATGGACGAAATATGTTGACGGCCAATCAAGAAACAGTCAAAGAGATTCGAAGAGAAATGGGTGTATTGTTTCAAGGTGGTGCATTATTTGATTCAAAAACAGTCCTAGAAAACGTTCGTTTCCCCTTGGATATTCTTACAAATCAAACCTTGCAAGAAAAAAATGATCGCGCAATGGTTTGTTTACAACGCGTCGGGTTGGAGCAGGCGGCCTATCGAATGCCTTCCGAAATTTCGGGTGGAATGAAAAAACGTGTAGGTATTGCAAGGGCCATTGTTATGAATCCCAAATACTTGTTTTGTGATGAACCAAATTCTGGTTTAGACCCGCTAACTGCCGTAAAAATTGATCTGTTAATTCAAGAAATTACGGAAGAATTTGGCATTACGACCTTGGTGATTAGTCATGACATGAACTCTGTGATGCGTATGGGAGAATATATCATGTTTTTAAAAGACGGTAAAAAGATTTGGGAAGGAAGCAATAAAAATATGTTGCAGGCAGATGTACCCGCTTTACAAGAGTTTTTATCTACTAAATTGTTCTAATGGCAATTGAAATACAACGTAATGTTTCCTTAAAACCATTTAATACGTTTGGATTAGAGGTTTATGCAGATTATTTCGCTCGGTTTGAAACAGTAGCTGAATTTATTGAACTTTTTCAAACGTATGCCAGCATACGATCGGAAGGATTGTTGATTGTAGGTGGGGGCAGTAATTTGTTACTTTCAAAAGATGTAAAAGGATTGGTGCTCAAGAATGAAATCAAGGGCATTGAAATCGTTCAAGAAGATGCGGATTTTATTTGGCTGAAAGCAGGTGGAGGTGAAGTTTGGCATGATTTTGTCATGTATGCGGTAGGTCATGGATGGGGCGGTTTAGAAAATTTGTCACTTATTCCTGGTACAGTTGGTGCTGCACCTATGCAAAATATTGGGGCTTATGGAACGGAAATTAAGGACCATTTTGACTACCTAGTAGCGCTAAATTTAGACACGTTAGAAGTTGAAAAATTTGATATTGATCGCTGTATTTTTGGCTATCGGGAAAGTTTTTTCAAACATGAGGGAAAAGGAAAATATGTAATTACTTCGGTTTGTTTTAAATTAGTGAAGCATCCAGCAATTAACACCTCCTATGGTATAATTAATGACGTCTTACAGCAGCATGGGATTACCCATCCAACCATTCAAGACGTATCGAATGCAGTCATTGAAATAAGGCAAAGTAAATTGCCAGATCCCAAGGAAATAGGCAATTCAGGAAGTTTTTTTAAAAATCCAACTGTTTCAAAGGAACTTGCTGAACAAGTGAAAATAAACTTTCCGGGTATTCCAAGCTATCCGGTAGAAGGTTCATCCAATATAAAATTTCCTGCAGGTTGGTTAATCGAACAAGCAGGTTGGAAAGGATATCGAAAAGGTGATGCAGGCGTACATGCCAAGCAGGCATTGGTCTTGGTTAATTATGGAGCTGCCGACGGGAAAGAAATTGTTGCTCTTTCAGAAGAAATTAAAAAATCTGTTTTGTCAAAATTTGGCATTCAATTAGAGACAGAAGTAAATATTTTATAAAATGAATTTACCCAAATTAGAAACAGTTGCCAAGGGTCCTTTTTTCTTAATGGCAGGGAGTTGTGCCATCGAAAGCAAAGATTTGGCCTATGAGATTGCTGAGAAAATAGATACCATGACCAAGTCGATGGGAATTCCCTATATTTTCAAGGGCTCCTATCGTAAAGCAAATCGCACCAAAATTGATTCTTTTACGGGAATAGGTGACATCATTGCCTTAGAAATTTTACAAGAAGTTGGGGCACATTATGGTATTCCAACCGTGACTGATATTCACGAGTCTGCTGAAGCAGCCATGGCAGCCGATTATGTAGATGTATTGCAAATTCCTGCGTTTTTGTGTCGCCAAACGGATTTATTAGCAGCAGCAGCCAAAACTGGTAAGGCTGTGAATATCAAAAAAGGACAATTTATGTCGGGTAATTCCATGAAATTTGCCGTGGAGAAAGTCAAGCATGAAAATCCAGATGCGGTAGTTTATTTAACGGATCGTGGAAATTCCTTTGGATACGGTGACTTAGTTGTAGATTATCGTAATATTCCAGAAATGGCTGCCTTTGATGTGCCTGTCATTATGGATTGCACGCATTCCTTGCAACGTCCTAATCAAGCGGCAGGTGTAACGGGCGGTCAACCAGCATTAATTGAGACCATTGCCAAAGCGGCCATTGCCACAGGTGCCCATGGTTTATTTATTGAAACACATCCCAATCCTTCGATTGCAAAATCTGATGGTGCAAATATGTTGCCATTGGATCAGTTAGAAGGACTTTTGGAGCGCTTGCTTAAAGTTCGTCAGGCAATTTTATAAGTTTTTGTACACCAATTGAAGGCTCAGGTCCGTTTTATGATTCCCTTGAATCAAATCCGTACTTGAGCCGATTTCATTTTTATCCAGATATATCGTTCTTCCAATTTTAGTGGATAAGGTAAATAATTTATTTAAAGGCAAATCTGCTGTCAAGGCCATGCGAAACGCATGGCCTGAATAGGCTAATAAATTAAAACTAAATGGTAATCCTTGTTCAAAAGCATATAATCGCGTATCGTAATTGGGTGTATGAATATAGGCAATTCGTGTTTTAATTTGAAGTTTATGAAAGTTGACTTCTAGGTCTTGCAGCAACATAGCCCCTAAAAAACTTAGTTCATTTTTATGAAGGAAGTGTAACATCAATCGCTGGTGCCATTGAATCCATTTATTTCGGGCAATTGATACATCAACACTTTCTTGCAGATCATGTGTTCGTTGTAGTTTTTTGTCTGTTTTGTTGAAGGCAAAATCCTCCTCTTTACTCGTCCATTTGATTTGATGAAAAAATTTGTAGCTATTTTTTCGTTCCATTTGGTAGCGATTCAGTAATTCCCATCCAAGTGTTTTTGGACTTGAAACTTGGTATTTTATTTCTGGAAAATAAAAGATGTCCAGGTAGGAGGAAAGTCGTTTTCGTTTGGATATTTGCACCTGTTGACCAATGAATATGCCCAATTCGTTCTCGTTTTTTGTGTTTTCTCCCAAGGCTTTACCATCAGGATTATAAAAACCACTTTTGAAGTAGCGAAGCAGGTACGAATAATCTTGTTTTTTTGAAACTGAAATAGCTGCCCCGTGAACAATGGAAAATTTGTTGAATGATTGTAAAGCGACTTCGTTGACAAATCTCGTATTTTTAAAATTACTGGTCTGTGATACGCTCCAGAGCGTAAAGGTGTTGCCCGTCCATTCGTTTAGTTTGTAATCGATTCCTGAGGGGATTTTAGGAACATTATACGTAGTAAAAATGGAATTAAACTGAAGTGTGGATTGAGGAGAAGTGATTATTTGGAGACTATTCCCCCATTTTACTTCGTGAATGGTTTGTTGGTTAGCTAATTCAGTATTGTTTCGATGGTATCCATCTGTGTCAATTGATTTATATCCCCATTGTTCCTGAACGGCATATAATTTGCCATCAAGCCATTTGTTACTTCCAAATGTTTGAAAACTCAATTGTTTGGAGATAATTTTTTGTAAGAAAATGCCTCGATTAAACGAGTACTCCGCACTGGAGGAATAAGGAATCGCGCCAATATGAAATTTTTGGGTAGATTTAATGCTTTCATAATTTTTACCTAGGTTGAATCCACCTGCTTGAAGCAATCCCTGTCCCCATTGTACAGAGAAGTCTCCAATAATTATTTTTTGTATATATCGATTGGGTCTTAATTCTACAAAGGCAGAGTAAAAATCTAACCAATTATTTTCTCCGGCATCTTTTTGGCTAATCATACCAAATTTTAAATTTGCTTGAGACGTATTTTTGAATTTTATAAACTGTTTTAATCGATTCCCTTTATAATCACTTGTTTTTCCTGTTTGTTGAAATCCGATGGCTTTTTCCAAAGTTTCTTCCACTCTAATTAGCATTTGTGAATTTACAATGTTGATGGCCTTCTTATTTTCTAATTGTACATAGACCAATTCACTTATTTTTCGACAAGTTCCAAGGTCCCAATGTTCAATTATTTGAAGTTCATATACATGTAGGAGAGAAACTTGATTTTCACGGTATTGTATGAAAGCGTTAACTTGTTCGGTGGTTAAAAATTGAATTTGACTTAGTTCCTCTTTGCTGCAATGATTTAAATCCAATGGATTGTTATAAAAATAATCATATGATCCAATAATCTCGTCCTCTGACTGCAGGTCAGTATTTGAAATTTGGCCCCAAATTTGGCCGCTTGTGATTAGAAATAAAAAGGTTAGGCAAGTTTTCATTTACATGCCAAATGTACCTTAGAATCTAAAGAATTAAATAGCTAAAACTGATAAAGAAAATCAGTTAGTTGAATTTTTTCTCCACGAGTAGGAGTAAATCGGTTAACGCTTTCGGGTCTGAGGTTTGAAGGATCTCAGGAAAATGGGTAGAAATTTCTTGCTCCCAATTATTGGCCGTGGCAGCATCATCTATAAATTGAATAAATTGTTGAAAACGTTCCGAGTTGTTATGAAATAACTCCTTTGTGAAATGAATCGATTGGTAAAGACTGATGGAATTTGCCAATTTATCTACTAATTGACTTTCAACTTTTTTAAACAAAGGGGAGTCGTTGATTTGAATGGATTCAAACACTTTTCTCGTCTCTTGTTTCTCGTCTCTCGTCTCTATTTCCTCACTGTGCTCACTCTGCTCACTCTGCTCACTCTGCTCACTCTGCTCACTCTGCTCACTTACAAAATACACCTCTGCTGTCAATAAATCTTCTTCTTCCAATACCGGACTTACATATGCCGGGAAAGGATTTTGGAGAAAAGAGAATTGCTCTTCACTCAGCTCACTTTGCTCACTTTGCTCACTTTGCTCACTTTGCTCACTTAAAATACTGATCCATTTACGCCAAACATTTTCTGGAAAACTGATGTGCAGCAACATGGATTCGGCAAATTGTTCCCATTTTTCAAAAGATCTCGCATTTGTCCAGTCAATGGATGGGAATAATTCGGTGATTTTTTCTGCTACTAACTGTGAAAAAAGTTCTTCTCGAATGGTTTGAAGTGTTTCCGATGAAAGGTTCCAGGTAAGAATTTCTTGAAAAGAAATTTTTTCTGAATCATCAGCCCAATAGTTTAAATAGATATTTGGAGTTTGCATACTATTTGATGTCTAGCACTTCACATGCCTTCATGGCTGCAGTTTGTTCTGCTTTTTTCTTTGAATAACCTTTTCCTTCCGTAATTTTTTCAGCATCTAATAAGATAGAGGCTGTAAATTCTTTGTTGTGGTGGTGGCCTTCTTCGCTGATTTCAAATTGTATCTTTTTGCCTTCGCGTTGGCTCCATTCTATCAGGATAGATTTGAAATTAGGATTATTTTGAACAACAGTTTCGAGGTCGAAATGTTGGGTAAGGATTTTTTTGATGATAAATTTTTGGGTGAAATGAAAACCTTTATCTAGGTATATAGCACCAATAAATGCTTCCATGGCATCACCGTACATGCTCGAGCGAGACAACGCGGCACGGTTTTGGTTTTCATGTTCAATGATTTTATCTAGCCCTATTTTTCGGCCCAATAAATTGAGTGATTCTCTACTGACCATTCTTGATCGAATTTCAGTTAAAAATCCTTCATCTTTAAAGGGGAATTTTTTAAATAAATAGGAAGCAGTAACCATGCCAAGTACTGAATCTCCTAAAAATTCAAGTCGCTCGTTAGATTCTTTATAGGATTTAGCAATGCTTTCGCGGGAAGCAGATGAATGTAAAAATGCCAATCTATACAATTGCAAATTGGATGGACTTTCCCCAATCAAATGCTTGACAGATTTTTTTAAAAACTTCTCTCGTTCGTCTAAGGGTCCTAAATTTAATCCTTTTAATAGAGAGCGTATTGACATCTATTCTTCGATTTTTCTAAAGATAACAGTAGCATTGTGGCCACCAAATCCAAATCCATTACTTAATGCGATATTGATTTTTCTTGATTTACCAACATTTGGAGTTAAGTCAAATCGAGTGTCAATTTCTGCATCTAAGTTAAATAGATTGATGGTTGGAGGTACAAATTGGTTTTGAATTGCCAAGACAGAAGCTACAGCTTCCACGGCACCTGCACCACCCAATAAATGGCCTGTCATGGATTTTGTAGAAGAAATACTTACCTTGAACGCATGTTCTCCAAAGCAATCAGCGATGGCTTTTAATTCTTGAGGATCTCCAATAGGGGTGGATGTTCCATGGGTGTTGATGTAGTCTACCTCTTCTGGTTTGATTTGTGCATCTTCCAAGGCATCTAGCATGGAAAGTAGGGCACCATATCCGTCAGGGTGAGGAGCCGTGATGTGATGCGCATCAGAAGAGAAACCGCCACCAATTAATTCTGCATAAATTTTTGCACCTCTCGCTTTTGCATGCTCGTATTCCTCCAGAATCAAAGCGCCAGCACCTTCTCCAACGACAAATCCATCACGGTCTTGGTCGTATGGTCGAGAAGCAGTTGATGGATCATCATTACGAGTTGACATGGCATGCATGGCGGTAAATCCACCTACCGAAGCAATGGTTACAGGGGCCTCCGAACCACCCGTTACGCATACTTTAACACGTCCGGTACGAATGTAATTAAAGGCGTCAATAATGGCATTGTTTGCAGAAGAACAAGCCGAAACTGTTACGTAGTTTGGCCCTCTGAATCCGTTGCGGATAGAGATTTGTCCTGAACTTGAGTCTGCAATCATTTTTGGAATAAAGAACGGATTGATTTTTGGCGTTCCGTCTCCTTTACCAAAGTAAATCATTTCGTCTTCAAAGGTTTTTAATC
>JBEGQV010000102.1:0-8433 GCA_041180785.1 Bacteroidota bacterium
TGGTCCTCAGATGCCAGCCAATAAATAGGAATGAAATTTTTGGAAGGATATTGTTTTTTTAATTGGTGAGCCAAATTAATCGTGCTCACAATTTTATAAATGACATACAATGGGCCTGTAAATATATTTAACTGATGACCTGTAGTTACGGTAAACGTATTTTTGTCTACTAATTGTTGGATACCAGGCCTAGCTCCGATATGTTGGTATTGTTCTTCCAATACGCTAACCAGTCTATTTCGGTGCACGGAAGAAAAATGCGATTTTTCTTCGATTTGTTTTTCAAACGATTGCAATTGAGGTGTATTTCCAAAAAACGGAGCTAATTCGTGCTTATTAGATAAATAATCCAACAAAAGTGGCGAAAATCCGTTGATGTCTTGAATGGAAATAACTTCTTTTTTCATTTATTTAATTGCCCAAATACGAATTTAACGATAATCTTTCGCTTAAAGTTCGTTGAAAATTAAATATCTTTAAATGTTTTTTATTATTTGTACTGTTCTTCAATGAAATTCATCAAGTTTAGTGCCCTCTTTTTGTTTTTATCACAATCGATTTTTGGACAACAAACTTTTCAATTTTCTCAATACTACTTTAACAAGTTTATTTACAATCCTGCATTTGCAGGATTCGAAGATTATGTGGATGTAAAAACAAGTTATAGAAGTCAATGGACCGGCTTAAATACCCAAAATAAAACCTTTTATGTGACGGCCTCCATGCCCATTGGTAAAACCGATATTACCTCAGACGGTCCTCGACCGTTTATCTCAGAGAAAAAAGCCATCAGTCCGAAAAAAACCTTTATCCGTAAAAAAGAAAACAAGCCAGCATCACACCAAGGCTTAGGTGTCCAGCTGATCAATGATGTCTGGGGACCCGTGAACACTTTATCGCTTTCCCTGAGTTATGCTTTCCATATTCCTTTAGGTGGTGAAGATAAAATTAGCGCTGGATTTTCTCTCGGAAATTATTACCGGATGATTGATCTTAGTTCTGGTTCATTTGATGTGTCGGACCCATCCGACAAATTATTAAACGCTAGTGGTAAATTAAGTGTGAATCAAAATTTAGTTAATATAGGACTAACGTATTACAATCGAGTTAAATACATAGGACTCTCTGCCATGCAACCCATTATGGATACGTATAATTTCACCTCCAAATCAGGTGATTCAACCAATACGAAAAACAGTTTTGGCCAATTTCCATCGGTCTTTATTTTGCAAGGTGGCACTCGAGCAGAAATAAATGAAAATATTACCCTTTACCCGAGTTTCATTGGAAAATACATCAACAAATACCAATGGATGGTAGAAACAACCGTACGAGCTATGTATAAAGAAAGTGTTTGGGCGGGTGTTTCCTATCGGTTAAAAGAATCGGCAGCCTTACATGTCGGGGCACGTTTGAGCCCGAGTATCACCGTCAATTATTCATATGATTTCCAAAACAACATAGGACCATTCACCAGGTCTTTATCTTCGAATGAACTCTCATTCGCTTACATGTTTTATTGGAAAAAGCCTAGGTAAACTTTTTGTATTGCTCAGCTGGTACCGGACTTTTATAGGCTTCTTTCTGCAGGGCCGGTTTCTCCCAATTAAGATAGCCTTTTACCCAGGCAAAAGCCAATCCTAAACCCAAAATCCCTATAAAAATGAGCATTTCAGTTAATGCAAAGGATTTCCAAGCGCTCGAAACTTGATTAAATTCTTGATCGCCAAAAACCACTGCCCAAGGAAACAATAAAATTAATTCGATTTCAAATAAGACAAATAAAAGGGCATACAAATAAAATCGCGGATTGAAACGCACATTGGCATCTCCAACCGGTTGTTCTCCCGATTCATAGGTCGTAAGTTTTTCGTCAGACGGTCGGTTGGGCCTGATTAATTTGGCAATGAATAAAATTAAAGCAAGAAAGAATATTCCGGCAATTAAAAAGGCTGCTACATATCCTAAGGAAGAAATCATTTTTTCAATTTAAAATATCCACGAATTACGGTAAAGGTGGTAATTCCTAAGAAAAATAAAATAATGTACTGAACATAATTGATGATCCAAGGAAATTCCTGTCCAAGATAATATCCCGAAGTGACCAACACCCCAACCCATAAAAATCCACCTAACAAGTTTAAGGCAATAAAGGTAAACCAGGACATTTTGATGATACCTGCTAAAATAGGGGTAAACGTGCGTACAATGGGTAAAAATTTAGAAATCACCAAGGCCATCACACCATATTTATCAAAAAACTCTCTGGTAGACTCTAAATGCTTCTTTTTGAAAATGAGGCTATCCGGTCTATTTTCTAATGAATTTCCAAAAAAACGACCTGTTAAATAACCGATGAGTGAACCAATGACGGCTGCACCAAAAATACTTAATAATAATTGAGAAAGTGGTTCTTTTAAAACACCAGTGCCTCCAAAAACTCCTGTCAAAAACAACAAATAATCCCCTGGCAAGAAAAAGGCGAAAAACAAACCATTTTCAGCAAAGACGATCAAGGTAATAACCATTAAACCCGAACGAATAATTGTTTCAGAATCGGTTAATTGATGCCACAAAAGGTTTATTTCATCCATCATAATAATTGACAGCCAATTTAACTCATTTTTTGCAGCTTTCGTCTCAATTATTTTAAATTCAGGTATAAATATGGATGAAAATTTTCAAAAATGATTACATTTGAGAATGAAAACCATTTTAGCTAGCATATTGTTCTGCATTTTCTTTGGGGGTAGCTTACTTCCAAAAGTGGGTATGGAACAATCTTTTAAAGCACATGAGCTACTAAAACATTTTCAAGACCATAAAAAACAAGCACCCAAAGGCTTTAACTTTATGGATTTCCTTTGGTTGCATTACAGTGCTGATTCCAAACATCCGAAAACTACACAACACCCGAATATGCCTAGTTTCGACTTCTCAGGCATTTGCGCTTATGTGTTGCCGGCTGTTTTGGTATTTTTGATTGCCGCCTTTATTCGTTCCATTTCTAGAAGAACTCAAATTAATTGGTCAAATCTGTACCAATTTACCATAATGAATGTCTTAATTGCTCCTCCTCGAGCTATTGCAGTGTATTAGTATTTTACATTGTTTGACTACATTATGCATATATGATTAATTCAATAATTCAATTTAGTATCAAAAACAAGCTGATCATCGGCTTGTTTGTTTTAGGACTCATTACCTGGGGTGGTTATTCCTTGACCCGACTTCCGATTGATGCCTTACCCGATATTACTTCCAATCAGGTTCAAGTCATTACTCAATCGCCAGCTTTGGCGGCTTCGGAAGTAGAAAAATTTGTTACCTACCCCTTAGAAATTTCCCTAAGAACCATTCCCAATGTCAAAGGTATACGCTCGGTTTCTCGCATGGGACTTTCCATTATAACCGTTGTTTTTGAGGACGATATTGCCACAGAAGTCACTCGACAGCAAGTAGCAGAAAAACTAAAAGCCGCAGAGCCTTATTTATTAAAAGGTGCTGGCATACCAGAAATGGCACCCATCACTACCGGACTTGGTGAGTTTTATCAATATACCTTAGAGGTCGACCCGGAATACAAAAACCAATATAGTCTGTCAGACTTACGTACCTATCAAGATTGGATTATCAAAAGACAATTATTGGGTATCAAAGGTGTTGTAGAGGTGAGTTCTTTTGGTGGACACTTGAAGCAATATGAAGTAGCCATTAATCCTGAACATTTGAAGTCCATGAACGTCACTGTTCAGGATATATTTACTGCCTTAGAGAACAATAATTCCAATTCAGGAGGTAGTTATATAGAGAAAGGATCTGATGCGTATTTTATTCGCTCAGAGGGAATGATTACCTCATTGGGAGATATTGAAAATACCGTTGTTTCGCAAAGAGGTAAAGGAGGATTGCCGGTCTATGTAAAAGATGTTGCTAAAGTGCAATTTGGAAAAGCGGTTCGCTATGGGGCCATGGCAAGAAATGGTGAAGGCGAAGCTGTTGGTGCCGTTATGCTCTTATTAAAAGGAGCCAATGCCAATGTAGTAGTTCAAGATGTAAAATCTCAGCTTGAAGAAATTCAAAAGACCTTACCTCAGGGCATTCATATTAATGCCTTTTTAGACCGAAGTGTATTGATTGGCAAATCAATTAATACCGTTGAAAAAAATCTGATCGAAGGGGGGCTTATTGTGGTTTTCATCCTGGTTTTGTTGTTGGGTAATTTACGAGCGGGACTCATCGTTGCCTCTATGATTCCACTTTGTTTATTATTTGCCTTTGCGCTCATGAATGTATTTGGCGTTTCAGCAAACTTAATGAGTTTGGGGGCTATCGATTTTGGTTTAATTGTGGATGGTGCTGTCATTATTGTTGAATCCATTATCCATCGACTCCATTCCCACAAAAAAGGAGAAGTGTTGAGTCAGCACGGCATGGATGAAGAGGTGGCCATTTCTGCGAAAGCCATTTTCAAATCTGCTGCCTTTGGAGTAATCATAATTTTAATTGTGTATTTCCCAATTATGGCCTTAGGAGGAATTGAGGGCAAAATGTTTAGACCGATGGCACAAACAGTAAGCTTTGCCATTTTAGGAGCATTGATTCTTTCGTTAACCTACGTGCCCATGATGTCGGCCTTGTTTTTAAACAAAAAGATCTCTCACAAGGTAACCATTGCAGATAAAATAATGAATTTCCTTTATGGAAAATATTATCCAGTCGTTAAAAAAGCATTGGAAAATCCATTAAAAGTAGTGTTGGCCTCGGTGTTGTTATTTATTGGAAGTGCCTTGGTGTTCAATACACTTGGTGGTGAATTTATTCCTGAATTAAATGAAGGTGATTTTGCAGTAGAAACCTTGTTGCCAACCAATGCCTCTTTATCACAAAGTATTAAAATGAACAATGAGGCCCAAAAGTTATTGCTGAAGAAATTCCCACATGAAATCAAGCAAATTGTGTCCCGTATTGGCGCCTCAGAAATCCCAACCGATCCAATGGGAATCAACTCCTGTGATTTAATTATCCAATTAAAAGAGCCTTCAGAATGGACTCAAGCCAAGACCATGGATGAATTAGAGGAAAAAATGGATGCAGCACTGGACGTTTTTCCGGAGGTTAATTTTGAATTCACTCAACCCATTCAAATGCGCTTCAATGAATTAATTGCTGGCGTAAAATCAGACATAGCGGTTAAAATATTTGGAGACGATTTACAAGAATTGTTTGAACATGCCACAGAGGCTGCACGAATGATCAAAAAGATTGATGGAGTTGGAGATATCAAAGTGCAACAAATTGATGGTATTCCGCAATTGATTGTCAAATACGATCGCCAAAAATTAGCGCAATACGGACTCAATATTCAAGACATCAATTCTATGGTAAAAATGACCTTTGCGGGTGAAACAGCAGGTATGGTCATGGAGGGGGAAAAACGATTTGACTTAGTGGTTCGGTTGGATTCAACATTTAGAAAAGATATCCAAAACATTCGTGAATTGTATATTAATCTACCCAATGGTGGTCAAATCCCTCTACAAGAAGTGGCTTCGGTAAATTTCGAAAATGCCCCAGTAGAAGTATCACGAGATAATACGCACCGAAGAATTACCATCGGAATTAATGTGAGAAATCGAGATGTAGAAAGTGTTGTAAAAGATATCCAGCAAGTAATGAAAACAAAAGTTACCTTACCAACGGGTTATTATGTGACTTATGGAGGAACATTTGAAAATTTACAAGCTGCGAAAGATCGATTGTATTTAGTTGTTCCCATCGCCTTGGCTTTAATTTTTGCCTTATTGTTTTTTACCTTTAATTCCATGATTGAAGCGGCAATTATCTACTTAGCCATTCCACTTTCTGCCATTGGAGGTATTTGGGCCCTGTGGCTACGAGGCATGCCATTCTCTGTTTCTGCAGGTATCGGTTTCATTGCCCTATTTGGCGTAGCCGTTTTGAATGGCATTGTGTTATTATCCGTCTTCAAACAATTGAGAGAAGAGGAAGGTTTGAGTATTCGGGAAAGTTTATTAAAAGGATTATCTCTTCGATTTAGACCGGTCATCATGACGGCCTCAGTTGCTTCCTTGGGTTTCTTGCCAATGGCGATTAGCACCTCTCCAGGAGCAGAAGTACAACGCCCCTTGGCAACAGTGGTTATCGGTGGATTAATCACAGCCACCTTTCTGACCCTAGTTGTAGTACCAGTGGTTTACCAATTAGTAATGTCAAGATTAGAACGAAAAAGGAATTCTAAAATGGCTGTGACAGTAGTGACGATCTTGGCGCTTTTTTTGTCCAATAATTTGCTTGGGCAATCGGCCCAAGCAAAATTGTCGCTCGACCAATGTGTTGCTGAAGCCTTGAACAACAATCAATTATTGAAAACAGCCCAATTAGAACTACAAAGTGCTGAGGCCTTAGTCGCCTCAGGTAAAGAATTGCCGAAAACCGGTTTTGATGTACAATATGGCAAAACGCAGACCTACTATAGTACGGATTATACGGCCATTGTTTCACAGAATATTCCTTGGCCTGGACAATTAAGAGCGCAGGTAATGGCCTTGGCTTCACAAAAAAACATGGCAGATAAGCGCGTTAAGATTAGTCAGAATTTGGTAAAATCTGCCATAAAATTGCTCTATTATCAAATTCTCGTGCAAGAATTGAACATGAATTATTTGAAAAAACAGGAAGGAATTTATGCCATGATGTCGAAGGCCGCCACCCTGAAATTCAAGCAAGGGGAAACCAATAAATTGGAACAAGTAGCCGCCGAAGCCCGCTTAAGAGAGTTTCAACAAAAAGAAATAAGTCTTTCCACAGACATTCAAAATTCTTACCGTTCCTTGGCCTATTGGATGAATCATCAGGAATCCTTCTCCATTAAAGGCGAAGAAAAGCTTACTTTAGGTATAAATAGCAATTTGGGAAGTGTTCAAAATAGTCCGACTATCCAATTACTTGAAGAGCAAGTGGCACATGGCAAGTTGTTAACAGAAGTGGAAAAGCAAAAATTAAAACCTGATTTAAAATTTGGACTCACCAATCAAAGTATAGAAAATGTTGGTGGACAAAATTTCATCCAGGCAGGTTTAAACATTCCTATTTTCACCAAAGGTCAAAAAGCAAAAGTAGCTGCAGCGGAAAAACAAAGTCTAGCAAATGAAAGTCAGTTGTTACAAAATAAAACGCAATTAGCAACTGAAATAAATAACCTAAGGGCGCAACAAGAAAAGTATCAAAATTCATTGCGGTATTTTACCACAACTGCCTTGCCGCAGGCAGATTTATTAGAAACAACTGCCCTAAAAAGTTACCAACAAGGGGAAATTGAATATGTTGAAATGCTACAAAATACACAATCTGCATGGAGCATTCGTGAAAATTACCTGTTAGAGGTGCAAAATAATAATCAAAATATCATTCAAATTGAAACGATTTTAGGAAATGAATAAATATATCAACATCCTTGCAGTATCCATTGTTTTATTTTCTTGTGGGAAAAAACAAGAGGAGGCGTCTGCAGAAGAAGGCACACAAAAAATCACAGAAATCACCTTATCAGCTGAGCAGAAACAAAATGCTGGTATTACCTATGGTGAAATTAAGGAGCAAGTAATTCCAATGGAAATAAAAGTGACTGGATTTGTGGATGTTCCACCGATCGCCGCTGCATCTGTTTCTGTACCCATTGGTGGCTATGTGAAAACGACGAATGAAGTATTGCCAGGCAAAAAAGTATCCGCAGGGGATGTTCTGGCTACGATTGCCAGTTTGGAATATATTCAAATGCAGCAAGATTATTTACAAGCAAAAAGTCAATTACAATTTCAGTCCCTAGAAAAAAACAGACAACAGACGCTTAATGCAGAAGAAGTTGGCTCAAAAAAACGCTTGCAGCAAGCAGAAGCAGATTTAGGCACTTTACAAGCTCAGGCTAAAGGTTTGGCCTTAAAATTGGAGTTGTTAGGTTGTGATATAAAATCCCTAGAAAATGGTACTATACAAAAGGTTATTCAGGTAAAATCGCCCATTGCAGGTTATGTTTCAGATCAAAATATTGCCATTGGTAAATATGTGAGTCCGACCGATGTCTTGGCCAAAATCGTAGGGGTAAACCACAAGCATGTTGAACTAAAAGCATTTGAAAAAGACTTACATTTGATCAAAATAGGTCAGAATGTTGCTATTGAATCAGAAGGTATAAAAGCAAATGCCAAAGTGTTTTTAGTGAGTAAACAAATTGATTTAGAAACACGAAATGCTGCTATTCATGCTCATTTTATAAATGAGAGTGAAGAAGAGTTATTCACTGTCGGACAATTTGTACATGCCAACATCTTGGTGGGTAATCAAAAAATACAAACTATCCCCCAAGCAGGATTTGCCAGAAACGGAAAAGGAGGTTTTATTTATGTTGAAAAT
>JBEGQV010000103.1:0-4102 GCA_041180785.1 Bacteroidota bacterium
AGAATTAACTTAATTGCTAATCGTCTACTCAAAAACACTTATACACGATGAATAATTTTATCAAACTATTTTCTACCTTCTTAATCACTACGATTTTTTCGGTATCGGTTTTAGCAAATGATGTTGCTGAAACTTCTGCCATTCCGGCACCTGCTGTAAGTATTAATAACTATCCTAACGGTGCGGTGTATTTTATCAGAAATAATGATAAAACGGTTATTACTCCAATCGGATGTAGTAATACAGATCCGATTACTTGGACGTACAGAAAGTTTGAAAGTAATAGTCCAGTTGATCCATTTGATATAAAACCAGATAGAAATTGGTCAGAAGCTCCATTTACGCCAGAGACCAATGTTGTGGGTGGAACAACTTATCAAACTACTCTTGGCTATCAAGGCACTCCAGTTGATTCAAAATTTCAATCTGTTGAGTATAAATTAACATGTACTTCAGTTGCTACTTCTGCAGTCGTGACGAAGTCTGTTACTTTAGTTACATCTTTAAACGATCAATTCAACCCAAAGCAAGCGAATTCACAACCAATTTATAGAAATTGTGGAAATCCAGCGACAGGTACAGGATATGGTATTAGTTTTGAAGTGGGTAGAACGTTCAATAATGCTTTGACTTTCAAGAAACCAAATGATGCTGGATTTTCAAATTCAATGAATACTTCTGGTGCAGGATACTCTTATATTGAATTAGGTGATGGAGATGTACAGGACGGAAAATATTCCTTCAGATATCAATTCCATAAATACTTTGATGGTACTTCTGAGGTAGACGGCACTTTTTCTACTACTTTAGACTTGTACGTTCAGCGTAAAACGGGTAGCCCGGTGGCGAATTATGGAATTACGCAAGGTTTACTCTTTAATGTAAACGGAACAACAGGTTTAGGTGCGGCTACGGTATGTTTGGCTGATCAAGTGAAATTGTATTGGAACCGTTGGGATGAGTTCTACAACAATACAGAATACAGCAATAATTATGATTTTGTTTGGAAAAAAGACATTGGTGTAGGGTATGTAGAAATTGGAAAAAATACCAATAATTTCAATATTGCCAATGGCGACATTTCTGGAACCTATCGTTTGGAATTCGTAGCTAAAGGAAATAGTGCAGGATGTCTGAACCCAGGTTACATTCAATCGTCTTATTTTGCCTTGGCACCTGTAACAGTTCCAACTCCTTCTATCGTAGGTCAATCACAAGTTTGTCCAGACGGGTCTATCGTACTTTCTGTTGATAAAACTTCTTCAATGTTTGGTTTTACCTGGACAAATGATAGCAACACAAGTCTTGGAACTTCAGAATCATTGACAGTAACAAGTGCTGGAAAATATTCTGTGACCTTTAAAGACAGTAACTTAAAAAATTCATTAGGTGATGCTTGTGCATCTCCAGTGGCATCTAAAACCATTACGAGCTTTGATAAGCCTGTTCAACCGTCAATTACCTCTTCTGGTAAAACAGAATATTGTGATTACGCTACTATTAAAGATGTGTTAACAGCATCAATTACAGGTCAAAGTGCTTGGATGTGGTCATCAACAGCAACAAAAACGGGTTCTGCAGATGCTTCAAAATACACAGCAGTTGATTTTGGATCTTATAAAGTAAAATACCAAGATGCCAATGGATGTTGGTCAAATGAATCAAATGCATTTGTTATTGCACCAATTGCTCGTCCTGCGACACCAACTATTAAATTAACAGGTAATGCATACAATTGTGAGAAAGATGCTGCTGGGAATATCAATACGGTTAAATTCGATTTAACGAGTGCTGCCATTTCAGGAACCTATCAGTGGTATCTTGGAGCTGCTTCCGTACAAAATTCAGCTGTATCTTCTTTATCAAATGTTGCAACTTCAGGAACGTATACCTTGGAGCAAACAGACGCAAAAACAGGTTGTACTTCTTTGAAATCAGCTGGTATTACCGTGAATTTCCAAAAGAATCCAACATTTGCTAATGCATCTATTGCAAAAATGGCGTATACGTTAACAGCTTCTAATTTTGAAGACAATACGTTAGCCGTTAAAGATTACGTTTGGAAAGTTGGTGCAGCCGCACAAGCTAATACCACAGCAATTCAAAAAGTAACAACTACTTCTTCTAGTGAATATTCAGTTGCACGTTATGTAGCTTATACGTTAAATGGTTCTACCATTCAGTGTTTGTCAAATACCATTAAATACTCATATGTTCCAGATCCTGAATTTTCTGGCATCATCGTGTATCCAAACCCTGCAACTTCTGCAGTGAAAATCGACGTAGTAGATACCTCGATTTGGAATGGTGCAGCAGTTAATGTATATGACATGGTTGGTCGATTGGTGTATTCGTCTACATTGACAGCTAATGCATCAACAGGAAGTTCAAGTTTCGACTTAAAAGCATTAGGAAACGGAATTTACATTTTGAACTTGAATGCAACATCTGGAAACTCGTTCCAAACGAAATTAGTGATTAATAAATAGTCATTATGATTATACGAAAAAGGGACACAGCAATGTGTCCCTTTTTTTATGGTATTCGTTCAAAGATCATTGGTAAGGTGAACGCTAGGATCAAAAGGGATATCCCAATCATTAAATAATTTCGATTAACCCGTAAATAATTTAATAATATTTCCATAAGTAGGAGCAGGAAGCCAACTACGATTAGTTGGGCTAATTCAACACCTACATTAAAGGCAAGTAACGGAAGGAGGATCGATTGTTCTTGGCCTAATAAACTTTGCAAATAATTGGAGAAACCTAAACCATGAATTAATCCAAACAGGGCAATGGTTCCAAATGTTAAACGACTATTATGGTTTCCCTTCAACCAGTGGCCGATAGTTGATAGCACGATGGTGATTGGTATGAGAAATTCGATCCATGCAACATTAATATCAATCAGGTGGAGTGTAGCTAATGCTAAGGTGATGGAGTGCCCCAAGGTAAATGCGGTTACATAGGAGATGGCCTTTTTGTAATCTTGGAATTGAAGTCCGACTATAAATGATAAAATAAAAAGCAGATGGTCAATGGCCGCTATATTTAGGATATGTCCGAGTCCGAGTTGTAAATAGGTACTAAAGCTGTTCATAGGCAAAAAAAATGGCTGCTTGTTGAGCAGCCAAATTTAAGAATATAATAAGATTTTAAAAATCTTCGTCTAGGGAGAAAGACATGGAGTCTTTGTCTGACATGACACCTGATTTTTGATATTCTGCCACTCTCTTTTCAAAGAAATTTGTTTTACCTTGTAGTGAAATTAATTCCATGAAATCAAATGGGTTGCTTGCATTGTAATGTTTTTGGCATCCTAATGAGATCAGTAGACGATCTGCAACGAACTCGATGTATTGACACATTAATTCTGCATTCATTCCAATTAAGGATACAGGCAGGGCATCCGTCACAAATTCTTTTTCAATCTCAACCGCATTTAAAATAATTTCATAAATTTTTTCTTGGGAGATTTTATTCTTGATGTGATCCATGTATAGAGCACAGGCAAAATCGCAGTGTAAACCTTCGTCGCGAGAAATTAATTCATTGGAGAATGTTAAGCCTGGCATTAATCCTCTTTTCTTCAACCAGAAAATGGAGCAAAATGATCCTGAGAAAAAGATTCCCTCTACCGCAGCAAATGCAATTAGGCGCTCCACAAAGTTGTCACTTTCGATCCATCTTAAGGCCCAATTTGCTTTTTTCTTTACGCATTCAATGGTTTCAATGGCACGCAATAAATGATCTTTTTCTTTTGGATCTTTGATGTACGTATCGATTAATAAGGAGTATGTTTCTGAGTGGATGTTTTCCATCATTACCTGGAAACCATAAAAACACTTAGCTTCAGCGTATTGTACTTCTTTTAGGAAGTTGTTTGCCAAGTTCTCGTTTACAATACCATCTGAAGCAGCAAAGAAAGCTAAGACGTGGGAGATGAAATGACGTTCTCCGTCATTCATTTTTTTCCAATCAGTTAAATCTTGTTGTAAATCGATTTCTTCTGCTGTCCAAAATGAAGCTTCTGCCTTTTTGTAAAATTGCCAAATGTCATCATGCTTAATCGGAAAAAGCACAAATCGGTTCGGGTCTTC
>JBEGQV010000104.1:0-4811 GCA_041180785.1 Bacteroidota bacterium
GTTTCTTGTTTGACGAAACGTGCCATTTCAAAATCTTTGTCGGCAGCCTTCATTTTGCCATGCAAAATACTCAAATGGGAATCTGGGAAAGCTCTAGAGATACTTTCAAATCCATCCATTAAGTCCTTTAAGTCCATTTTTTCTGATTCTTCAATCAAAGGATATACTACATATACTTGTCGACCTTTATTGATCTCATTTTGCATGAACCCAAAAACCTGCAGACGATGTGTATCGTATCGATGAATGGTTTGAATGGGTTTCCGACCCACTGGCATTTGGTCAATAACCGAAATGTCAAGATCGCCATAAAGTGTCATGGCCAAGGTTCTAGGGATAGGCGTGGCCGTCATGACTAGTACGTGTGGGTGAATGTTTTTGTTTTTATCCCACAATTTGGCGCGCTGCGCGACGCCAAAGCGATGTTGTTCATCAATAATACACAAACCCAGATTTTTAAAAATCACAGGATCTTCTAAAATTGCATGGGTGCCAACCAAGATATGGATGTCTCCATTGGCTAAATCTTCAAATAAACAGACTCGATCTTTTTTCTTAGTTGAACCGGTGAGTTTCGCCATGCGAATTCCCATTTTTTCGGCAAACTTGGACAAGCCCTGAAAATGTTGATCTGCTAAAATTTCTGTAGGCGCAATGATACAGGCCTGGGCATGGTTATCAATAGCCAACAACATGCAAATAAATGCTACAATGGTTTTTCCAGAACCAACATCACCTTGCAACAAACGATTCATTTGCTGGCCAGATTTCATGTCTTGAAAAATCTCTCGAATTACTTTTTTTTGAGCCTCTGTGAGGTCAAAAGGCAGATGCTCATGGTAAAATGTTTTTAATAATTCTGCGGATGAAAAAATCTGACCAGGGAAGGAGTTTTTTCGAACCAAGTTCTGTTTTACCAATCGTAATTGATTGTAGAAGAGTTCTTCAAATTTTAGTCGGCGTTTGGCCTGGTGCAGCCATGCCTCAGAAGCCGGTAGATGGATTTGATATAATGCTTCTTGTTTGGATATTAACTTAAATTTTTGGCATATTTCAAGAGGGAGGGTTTCACGGATATAGGGAAATGCAATGGCCAATAAGTTTTTTTGCAAACTGGCGATGACCTTGCTGTCGATAAATTTCTTTCGAAGTTTTTCTGTTAAGGAATAAATCGGTTGAAACGCTTTCTCTGTTTGTTCAATGCTTTTGAAAACTTCCATTTCAGGGTGTGTCATTTGCAATTGCCCATTGAAAAAGCTCGGCTTACCATAAAAAATATAGTCCAAACCAATTTTTAGGGATTTTTCTATCCATTGAACTCCTTGGAACCAAACAATTTCCATCGTTCCTGTTTCATCCGAAACCTCTGCAACTACACGTTGTTTGTGACCCGCGCCTATTTTCTCTTTTGATCGAATGCGTCCAATAAATTGAGCATGTTCCATGCCCTCCTGAATTTCTCGAATTTTATAAAATTTAGTTCGATCTTCATAGCGGAATGGATAATACTGAATTAAATCACCAAAGGTGAATAATTGTAGCTCACTTTGTAACAAACTTAGCCGCTGAGGCGTTACGCCTTTGAGCAGAGATAAGTCTTGTTCGAAAAAATGAGTCATGCTTTATTCTAAATATTTTTGTGAATTTAGGTATATTTACCAAATGGATGAGAATCCAAATCTTTGAAAAATGAAAATTATCAAAAAATTAAAAGTTTCTTGGTTAAATCAGGTAGGATTGAGTGTAATTTTCCTATTTCTGTTTCAATTTTCATTTGCGCAATGCGGACTCATTTATCCATCTAAATTAGTATACATTTCTAAAGATATCTATAACAAGGATGCAAATCCATTACAAGATGTCTATTTACCAATTTCCTTTAAGCCAGATAGTATCACAGCCGTGACCTGGGATGCGGGTAGTCAACAAAATTTATTTGATTTTTCAGATCCTCAAAAGCCGAAAATATTGCTGAGTCAATTGAATCATGATTTATATGCCATAACATCGTTTGAATTAAAGGCGAGCTGTGGAATTCGGTCAATTTATATTCCTATTACGTTTTTTCCGGCTATTCATCCAAGAAATGCCATCACTGGAAATAGTGATTCGGTAAATGATTTTTGGGATATTATGAATATTGAAAAATTCAAAAGTCCATTGCCGGTTGTGAAATTATTTGATCGCTGGGGAAATGTCGTTTTTGAATCAAAAGACGGGTATCGTTTGGATAAATTTAATGGATATAATAAATCAGGTGACAAGTTTTTGCCAACAGGGACCTATGTATATTCCATCATTGCGCATCCTGATTATCCTGAATTAATGGGCGATTTAACCTTGATACGTTAATGAAGAGTTTATTAGATCAATCATTTAATACGGAAGGACCGATTATTTCCACGGTGGAAGACCTTCTCAATTGGGCAAGAGCTAGTTCGCTTTGGCCCATGAGTTTTGGTTTGGCATGTTGCGCGATTGAAATGATGCAAACATTTGCCTCAGGCTATGATTTAGATCGATTTGGGGTCTTTCCAAGGCCTTCTCCTCGACAATCGGATGTGATGATTGTTGCTGGGACGGTGACTTTTAAAATGGCAGATCGTATTCGTCGACTCTACGAACAAATGCCTGAACCAAGATATGTGATTTCAATGGGTTCATGTTCCAATTGTGGGGGACCATATTGGGAACATGGGTACCATGTAGTAAAGGGTGTTGATCGTGTGATTCCAGTAGATGTGTATGTGCCGGGTTGTCCACCACGTCCGGAAGCCCTAATTGGTGGCATTTTGAAACTTCAAGAAAAAATTCAAGCAGAAACCTTACAAGCTCCTAAGCGAATTTTAGAAGCCATAGCAGAAGTCAAATGAAAACGATACAGCAATTTCAAGAATTAATTCAAACCCATTTGGGTTTGAATGTTGATGTCGATGAAGTAAATCAACAATTACTCCTTGAACCGACATCTCTATTGACTATTGCTGATTTTTTATGGAAATCTCCCGAATCGTATTTCGATCAGCTTTCTTGTATTTCCGCCATCGATAATGGATTAGAAAAGGGGACTATCGATATCATATATACGCTTTATTCGATTCCTTTTCATCAAACCTTGCATCTGAAGGTTGTTTTACCTCGTTTATTGCCAGATAATCAATTACCTATCATTGATTCTTTATCGGGTATTTGGAAAACTGCTGATTGGCATGAAAGGGAAATATTCGACTTAGTGGGGGTTCGATTTGCGGGACATCCAGATCTCAGAAGAATTTTATTGCCAGAAGATTGGCAGGGCCATCCCTTACGCAAAGATTATCAAGAGCAAGAAACGTATCACGGTATTCAAGTGAAATTCTAACATGAAAGTTGCTGGATTCACCTTTATTCGAAATGCCGTAAAAAATGATTATTCCATCGTGGAGGCCATTACTTCCATTCTCCCAATTTGTGATGAGTTTATTGTGGCCGTAGGAAAATCAGAAGATTCAACACTTGAATTAATCCAATCCATACAATCACCGAAAATAAAAATTGTTGAAACCATTTGGGATGATACCCAGCGGGAAGGTGGAAAAACCTTTGCGTTGGAAACAGACAAGGCATTGGTCGCGGTTTCTAAGGATGTGGATTGGACATTTTATATCCAAGGAGACGAATGTGTTCATGAAAAGGATTTGCCTATCATTCAAGCTGAAATGCAAGCTAATCTACACGATGCTCGTGTAGAAGGATTATTATTTCATTACACGCATTTTTACGGCTCTTACGATTATGTAGCAGTATCCAGAAGATGGTATCGTAGAGAAATTCGCATTGTGCGTCCACATATAGGTGTGCATTCTTATCGAGATGCACAGGGATTTCGTTTGAATGGTCGAAAATTGCATGTTAAATTAATTCCCGCAACCATTCATCATTACGGATGGGTGAAACCACCGCAGGGAATTAACAATAAAGTGCGAAATTTTAATCAATTTTACCAGGAAGAGCGCTGGATGGAACAGCACATGCCTGCAAATTTTGAATTTGACTACAACAATGCCGATCGATTATTGCCATTTACGGGTTCTCATCCGGAAGTCATGAAAACTCGAATTAAGGCTCAAAATTGGCCGATGAAATTGGATGCAGAGGCGATTCGAAAAAAAATGACCATACGAAGAAAAGTACTTCAGTGGATTGAAGATATTTCAGGATGGAGACTAGGCGAGTATCGAAATTATAAGCTATTAAAATAGTATGAAAACATATATCCGACTTATTGCCTATGCCAAAACAGTGCGCAAATATATTTTGCCCTATTTTGGAACATCGCTTTTTGCGAGTTTGTTCGGAATTTTAAATTTTACCTTGCTCATTCCATTATTGAATGTGTTGTTCAATCAATCTTCAGAGACTTTAATTTTAAAATATCAAACATTACCATCATTCGAGCTTAGTCCAGACTATTTTACATTTCTTTTCAATCATTATTTCTATGCTTCCTTGCAACAATATGGTCGAATGGGGGCCTTACAATATGCTTGTACGGCCATTTTAGTTTCTGTGGTGCTTTCAAATTTTTTCAAATATTTTTCGCAACGGATATTAGTGGCAGTTGGGGCAGATACCATTGCTTCTCTGCGTCAGGCTGTTTTTGAAAAAGCTGTTCGATTGGATTTAGGTTATTTTAGTGAGCAACGCAAGGGTGACTTGATGTCGCGTTTAACAACTGATGTGCAAGAGGTAGAAAATTCCATCGGGCGTGCATTTACGGCCATGTTTAAGGAGATTTTTTCGCTTATTATGTTTTTCATTTTTTTGGCAAG
>JBEGQV010000105.1:0-5045 GCA_041180785.1 Bacteroidota bacterium
AGAACAAAGGTGCTTACCTCGTTTCCAGATCAAAATGCTGAAAAAAACATTCCTGGATTAGAAGCATTGCAGGAGGCAGATCTGGCGGTATTCTTTTTACGTTGGCGACAATTACCTGCAGACCAGTTGTCAAAAATTGAGGCATATGTACAATCAGGTAAGCCTATCATGGGTTTTAGAACTACCACTCATAGCTTCAATTATCCCAAAGGCGATCCATCTGAAGCTTATAATGGATTTGCCGAGCGAGTTTTTGGTGCACCTCCGGGTTGGGGAGGTAAGTCTGGACATACACACTATGGCCATAAGGCAAGTACAGATGCGCGCATCATTGCAAATATGTCAAAACATCCTATTCTAGCAGGCGTATCTCCCGAGTTTCATGTTCGATCTTGGCTTTACAGGGTTTTACCAGATTTTCCTGTGAAAGGAACAGAATGGTTATTGATGGGTAAAGCAGTTGATCCAGATAAGGCAGCGGAAGATCAACCGATTGCTTGGACATGGAAAAATTCATACGGAGCCAACGTATTTTTTACCACTATGGGTCACCCAGAAGATTTTTCTGTGGAACCTTTCCAACGGCTAATCATCAATGCTATTCATTGGGAATTAGGATTGAAGGTTCCCCAAAAATGGAAAGGTAAATTGGATATCCATGTGCCTTATAGGGGTATGAAATAGGTTATGGGTTATGGGTTATGGGTTATGGGTTATGGGTTATGGGTTATGGGTTATGGGTTATGGGTTATGAGTGATGAGGCAACAAACCCCGCAGGGGTTTACTTATATAGCCCTGGGTGAAACCCCGGGAATTAATAAATTGGTAAAACCTCTGGAATAATTAATTAGATAAATATTTTACAAATGAAATACAAAGTTGCAATGAATACGCTGGTGTATGGACCAGACATGAACGAATCAATTATTCAGCATTTAGCTTACATCAAAGAAGTAGGATATGAGGGAGTGGAAATTCCCATTTTTGTGACAGATTTAGATTATTGGAAACCTTGGAAAAAAGAAATTGATCGTTTGGGGCTTGAGGTTTTTACAGTGACTTTTTTAGGAGCAGACATGAATACCATTTCTTCTGACCCGAACGTGAGAGCAAATGGAGTGGAGTTTTTAAAGAAAGCGGTGGAAGTGACAGCCTATTTAGGTGCAAGTTATTTGTCAGGACCCTATCATTCAGCATTAGGTGTTTTTTCTGGTGCGGCGCCTACCCAACAAGAATTGGATTGGTCGAAAGAAAGCATGCTGCAAGTTGCAGATCATGCAAAGCAACATCAAGTAATCTTAGGCTTAGAATATTTGAATCGCTTTGAAAACTATGTGGTTAGTTCTGCAGATCAATTATATAGTTTAGTAAAATCAATCAATCATTCGAATGTAAAAATTATGTTTGATACGTTTCATGCGCACATCGAAGAGTTTAATACGGGTGAGGCAATGGTTCGAATCGCAGATGAAATCGGACATATCCAATTGTCTGAAAGTACTCGTGCAACTTTAGGGGAGGGTCAAGTACATTGGGATAATGTATTCGACGGATTGTCCAAAATGAATTATAATGGTTGGTTAGTAGTAGAAGCATTTACACCCTTATTACCTGCTGCCTGTATTTGGAGAAAAAATTATACAACCGAAGCTGAATTAGTCAAAAAGAGTTTTGAGCATATTCAGAAGTATCTTAAATTATATTAATGCGTTTAGTTATACAAAAAATTGTAGGTCAAAAGTTGGTGTATTTGAGTATTTTATGCTTAAGTACATTTTATATCTACCTCCTTTTTTCTAAGGTTGTTGCCTTTCCAAATTGGGGCGATGATTTTGGATTTATTGATGCCGTTCGAAAATTTACTTTGGAAGGAATTACGTTAAGTCAATTTTATTATCCCTTTCACAATGGCATTCACGTGAATTTTTTAATGAAATTGTATTTATGGATACAATTCTCTTTGTTTGGAATCATCAATTATAAAGTCAGTATTATTAGTAGTCAACTTTTGATTTTGATGGGTATCATGTATATCTTTCATCAGTTTTTTAAGCGTCAATCGATTGGCATCTTGCAGCAAATTACATGTTATGTACTCTTGTTTAGTGTAAAAGGTAATTGGGATAATTTTGGTTTATTAGGCGTTCTACAACATACGTTTACAGTTTTTTGTATTTGTTTAACAGCCTACTTAACCACCTTAAAACAAAAACCATTTGCTGCTTTTATTGTGGTAAATTTGACTCTATTTCTGTGTTCAACAGAAATATTGGGGGCCTTATTTTTATTTCTTATTTGGGCGATTATTTCCAAAAAACAATACTGGTATATGTATGTTTTTTTGAGCCTATTCAATATCGGTTTTTATTATGTTGGCATAAAATATTCCAATGAAATTCATCACATACAAGGTAGTGCGATACATTTGAATGGAGATTTTGTGAAAGGACTTTTATTGTTTACAGGTGGATTATTTTCCAATTTGTCGATAGATATAGCCTTGGGAGTTTTTTTTGTGTTAGTAGTTACTGTGAGTTTTTGGAAAATTCCAGGAACTGTGATTGAAAAAATCAATTCACCTTCTTTTTTTTCTGTTTTTATTTTTCTCGCACTTTTAGGAATTGGTGTAATGATTCAATTAGGAAGAGAGGATAGTCCTGGTGTGGGACATGCCTTTAGCACCTCTATAGATGCAAGATTTTCATATTATCATCTATTTTTTTTAATAAGTGTTATTCTTTCAATTCAGACATGGCCAATGGTTTTTCAAAAATTTGGATCCATTGTATGTTTTGTGTTTTCTTGTCTACTATATGGTTATCGATTACCTGCCTTAGTTCGTGTCTTAGATTTGGACAAAAATAGAATACTTGCTGATGCGTATAATTACAAGCATTTTCAAGAAAATTTGAATTATGAGATAGGTAGTGAGACGGCATTTAAAATCGTGCGTTCAAACATGTTGGAATTTCCTGATTTTAAAGAGCTTGTACATAAAAGCCATCATATGGTAGTTGAAAACTATCAGATGCAACAGGATCCTAATTTTACCTATATTCGATTTAAGTGTCCACGTTTATGTCGATTTGCAGAAATTGTGACCAGTCAAAATAAATCTTTCCTGGTAGCTGTAGATATTCAGACACCAGTTGATGCAGTCATTAGAATAGGTTCCTTTTGGTTAGCAAACCATACCATCAAAAAAATTATTTTGCATAATTAAACCTTATATCGATGAAAAAAGCCTTAAAAATTATCGGTTGGACCTTTTTGACACTAATTATTTTATTAATTGTGGCGGCTCGAGTTTTTATATATAAAGTTGAAAATGGATTTCCCGTTTCCTATGAAACGGAGAGGCCAAGTATTCAATTTTCTGCTAATCAAAAAGCCATTTTGGTTTTTTCAAAGACAACAGGCTTCCGTCATGGTGAATCAATTGAGGCTTCAATTCCTATTATCAATCATTTGGGAAAAAAGAATAATTACTTTGTTTACCAAACGGAAGAGGGCGGAGTCTTTAATGAGGAGCAATTGAAGAAATTCAATTTGGTAATTTTTGATAATTCAACCGGTCGTGTGTTGAATGACGAACAACAATCCAATTTGGAAAAATATGTGGAGGGTGGAGGTGCTTTAATGGGTATTCATGGTGCGGGTGATGGTTCGCATCATTGGGACTGGTATGTTAATAATTTGTTAGGAGCAAAATTTTCTCATCACCCCTTGAATCCACAATTTCAAACGGCTGATGTCAACATGTTCAACGGTGTTGATTCCTTATTCACCTCTACCTTGCCTAAAACTTGGAAAAATACGGATGAGTGGTATATTTTCTACACGCAACCACAAAATGTAAACATTTTGTATAGCATTGATGGGGATAAAATTATTCCTGATGGTAATATGTTGTGGATGAAAAATAAAAACTTTGGCATGGGAAAAATACATCCAGTGGCTTGGTATAGAAATGTTGGAAAAGGTAAAACTTTTTACACATCGATGGGACACTCAAAAGATGTTTGGAACAATCCTGATTTTGTGAAATTAATTGAACAAGGTATTCATTGGTCAATTAACTGATCTAAAAAATGATGCAACAAATTCAATCTTTATGGTCTTCTATTGGTGAATGGCACCCACTTGTGGTGCATTTTCCTATTAGCTTACCCTTTATATTGGGTTTGTTGGAAATTATTTCCATTAAAAAAGGAAGAGAAGAATTTCAATCCACAGCACGCATACTCTTAGGTGTGTCTGTTGCTACAGCTCTCCTTGCAATTGTATTAGGGCTTCTCCTATATTGGAAAGAGGGAGATGAGGGATTATTGATCCAAAAGCACCTTTGGACGGGGATTTCCTCTGGTCTTTTTTTGGTTTTTGCCCTCATTGCGCACTTTTATCAAGAGATTAAATCCTACCGGATATTTCTGGGACTATCTATTATTAGTGTATCTGTAGCGGGTTATTTTGGGGGCGAATATGTTCGCTTGCCTGAAGAGGTTGTAAACACAAACGATGTTCGCATACAAGAAACAACCCATGTAAAAGAATTCAGTGATTCCTTAGTCGTATTAAGAAATCAAGCACATGATATACTTCACATGTATTGTGTGGATTGCCATGGAACTAAGAAGTCGAAGGGTCGATTACGCTTAGATCAGCTTGAATATGCACTTAAAGGTGGTAAAAATGGACCTGCATTGGTCTTAGGAAATGCCGCCAAAAGTGAAATGATTCGCCGAATTAAATTACCAAAAGATGACGATGATGCGATGCCTACGAAAGGCAAAAGGCCAACGGCAGCTGAAATTAAATTGTTGGAGGATTGGATTAATGCGGAGTCTGCAAAAAGCAATAAAACTAAAAACAAATTATCAGTCAATAAAGTTCAATCAAGAGCCATTTTAGATGATTGGATAGAGCCTCCAGTTCAACCTGTTGTGAATTCCAAACTTTCAGAGGAGCAAATAGTTGAATTAAATATCAAAGTTCGAAGCATTTTGGCACATTCCTGTTATTCGTGTCACAATGCAACCAAGAC
>JBEGQV010000106.1:0-2807 GCA_041180785.1 Bacteroidota bacterium
ATATATTTACCATCTACGAGTTTTAGGATACCCATGTATTTTCCTTTTTCTAACGATTTACCATCTGGTAAGAAATGTTCATACGTACCGAATGTGGTAATGGTATTTTCGTCACCAACGGCATCAGTCATGGTAAGATTAGTTGAGCCTATAACTTTAAACGGTTCTACAACACTTCTTTGGATATCCGCTCTTCCTATCGTAGATGGAAAATTTGGGTTCATTCTTACAGCATCCTCTGAATACAAATTGGCGAAACCAACAGAGTCTTTGTTTTTTACAATTTCTTCAAATTTTACGTTCCAAGCTTCCACAGATGCTTTTAAGGAATCGGAGCTAACTGTCTCTTTTTTTTCGGCAGCTTTTTCACAAGAAGTGAAAAGGATTGTTCCAAATAATAGGGGTAAGATTAATTTTTTCATGCTAAAACTGTTTTTTTAAAAATTTACATCAGATGTGGTTTTGCCACATGCGAACTTATTTAAAACTTAGAAATTAATCCAATATGTAATTTTTTACATGTTCCTTTTTGTGGAAAGTGGTACAAAATTCACATTATTTCATGTTATTTAAAAGTGTGTTGTATCCCGATTTTTTGACATAATTGTCATCGAATAACAATGGATATTCTTTCGGACGTTTGAAATATCCACGCAGCCATGAGTCCTTATCTGCAACATTCCAAAACGTGATGCCGTATTGTTGCTTTGTAGGGATTGCTTGATAGGCTTTAAAAATAAACAGAAACAAATCGGTTTGTTTCGATTGAGAAAGCTCATCGTAGATATATTCCGAATTGTTTTTTGGATTAACCGCAATGTCTAATTCTGAAAAATGAATCGCTAAATCTGTTTGGGTCGAAAGTTTGATTACCTCCTCAATTTCTGCTTTTTTTGAATCTATGTTTATGTGCATTTGAAGTCCCAATCCATGAATTGGAATCTTTCGTTGCTTTAAATCAGTTACCATGGAAAGAATGGCTTTCATTTTTTGAGGCTTGCCATCTTGACCATAATCATTATAAAAAAGGAGGGCATCTGGGTCGGCTTCATGTGCCCATTGAAAACTTTTTGCAATGTAATCGGGAATATGCGCTGCCCAGAGCGAAGGTCGCAAACTGCCGTCATCAAGGAATGACTCATTGACAACATCCCAGCCAGCTACCTTTCCTTTGTAATGATTCACTACCGTTTGAATATGTGTTTTTAATAGGTTTTCCCAGGCCTGCGAGTCTCCTTGGAAGTCCTTCATCCATTGGGGAACCTGGTTGTGCCATACCAAGGTATGTCCGTGCATTCGTTTACCAGTCGCCTTTGAAAAATTGACTAGGTCATCTCCTTTTGAAAAATCAAATCGCTCTGCTTCCGGATGTACATACATCATTTTCATGTGATTTTCAGCAGTTAAACTGCTGAATTCATTTTTTGCAATTTCACGATAGGCTTCATTTTCGACCAAGAGTCGAGGATTCACGGAAGCACCTAATCGAAAATTCAGAACTTCCTTCAGCAGCGGAGCCTTTTGTCCATAACAAAATGTAGAGATGCCAAGTAAACAAGCAATTAGGAATTTCATAGGTGTATTTTTTGTTTCAAATCAATGAAAAAGGCGCATGTTGATGCGCCTTTTATCTACATATCAAAGGGTTGACGATACAAGCGTTTTTTGGAAGCGGCATATATCGCATTGGCCACCGAACCGCCTGTTGGAGGCAAGGCAGGCTCTCCTAAGCCTGTTGGTGCAATACCATTATCTACAAAATGTGCATCAATCGTTGGAATTTCATTTCCACGAATCAATCGATAGGAATTGAAATTCGATGGTGATGCCACCCCTTCATTAAAGCGTAATTTGGCAAACATCGCATGACCTAAACCATCGATGATGGCCCCTTTCACTTGATTTTCCGCACCACTTAAATTCACCACTTCTCCGCAGTCGGTTACGGCAGTAATATGGGTAATTTTTGGTTTTCCATTCACCACCACGGCATCTGCTACTTGCGCTACATAGGATAAATGTGAATAATACACACTGAATCCTTGAGAAACCCCAGGTTTTTTCTTCCATTGGGATTTTTCGGCAGCTTGTTTGATCACCTCAATAAATCGATCGGGTTCATAAGTAATCTTACCCACTGGATTGCTCTTCACGCGCGCCAGCCAATCCAAACGCATTTGTATGGGATCTTTTCCTGCTGCCTCTGCCACTTCGTCTAAAAAGGCCTGCTCGGCATACCCTAGGAAATTGGTGATAGGTGCGCGCCACGGACCGGTTGTCACCGAAGAAACTTGATTCACCGATTCAATTAATACATTTTCAATGGCCCCCACCGGGAAGTTGTCTTGTCGAGTAGAATTGCCGGCATTCAATCCGACACCCCTTAAATAAAAGGCAATCATATTACCAGATACATCTAAGCCTGCCTTGAAATGATAGCGAACAGCCGGACGGTAAATTCCTCCCATCATATCATCTTCTCGAGTCCACATGACCTTCACAGGTTTTTTGATGAGGCTCGACAATTCTGCAGCTTCTAGCGCATAATCATTGTTTAATCGACGTCCAAATCCACCACCCATTTTACTTAATTCTACCTCAATTTTCTTCTCATCGCGATTCAGCAAAGTAGCCACCGCCTTTTGAGCTGACTGAGGCACTTGCGTTGGACCAGCTAAAAGCACAGAACCATCGGCCCGAACGTCTGCAAAAAAGTTCATCGGTTCCATTGGTGAATGGGAAATAAATGGACATTCATAAGTCGCCTCTACAACCTTGGCTGCCTTTGCAATAGCCGCTTTGAAATC
>JBEGQV010000107.1:0-22780 GCA_041180785.1 Bacteroidota bacterium
TTACAGGCCCATTGTATGTCATTTATAAAATTGTGAGCACGATTAATTTGGCTCACCAATTAAAAAAACAATATCCTTCCAAAAATTTCATTCCTATTTATTGGCTGGCATCTGAGGACCATGATTTTGAAGAAATCAATCATTTTTATTGGAATCAGTCGAAACATGAATGGAAAACAGATCAAAAAGGGGCAGTTGGAAAATTCAATCCCGAATCTTTAAAAGAGTTGTATCAATTATTTCCAGATGCAGTTCAGTTTTTTAAAGAGGCTTATTCACAGGCATCAACCCTTTCGGAAGCAGTAATTCGTTACATGGATTACTTGTTTGGGGACGAAGGCTTGATCTGTTTGGATGCTGATCACCAAGCATTAAAAGCGCTTATGGTGCCCGTGATGGAAAAAGATATCCTCGAGCAAGCCCATGAATTACTCGTACAACAAACGACAAGCGATCTACAAAAATTAGGCTATAAAACGCAAGTGAATGCTCGACCAATTAATTTTTTCTATTTAAAAGATCAATTGCGCGAACGTTTAGAAAAAGAAGATGTGTACAAGGTGGTGCAAACAGACATGGCATTTGATGCCCATCAAATGCGTGAAGAAATTCACGCATTTCCTGAGCGCTTTAGTCCAAACGTTATCTTAAGACCCCTTTATCAAGAAATCATATTACCGAATCTTGCCTACATAGGTGGTCCGGCTGAAATCGTCTATTGGCTTCAATTGAAAGCTGTTTTTGATGTACACCAAGTGCCATTTCCGATTCTTTTACCTAGAAATTTTGCTACCATCTTGACGGCTGCGCAAAAGAATAAATTAGATCGTATGGGTTTAAATCCGGCTGATTTATTTTTAGATAGTTCGGGATTGAACAAAAGGGTCTTGGAAAAATTTGGGAGTGGAGAACAGAATATTGCTATACAAAATTCAGCATTAGCATCGATTTTTAAGGAAATTGAGCAAAAAGCACTACAAATCGATCAAACTTTGATACAAAGTGTTCATGCGCATTTGAAAAAATCAGAAAATGCATTCGATTCGATTCAAAAAAAATTGGCAAAAGCAGAATTGAAAAATCAAAGCGAATGGGTTATTCAAATAGCACATCTAAAAGAGAAGTTGTTTCCTGGGGGTACGTGGCAAGAAAGAAGGGATAGTTTTTTGAACTATTATATCAACAATAAGTTGTTTATTAAAGAATTGCTTGACCTTTTTGATCCTTTGAAGTTTGAGATGAACTTTTTGATTCAGCAGGAAGATGGCCAATAAATTTAGTACATCTGATTTTTTAGAAAAGTCGAAATCTGTTCCGATTTTAGATGTTCGCTCGCCTGGTGAATTTAAACGTGCCCATATTCCTGGAGCTATTTCATTGCCTTTGTTTAGTGATGAAGAGCGTGCAAAAGTAGGAACATGCTACAAACAACAAGGAAAAGATAAAGCTGTTGAGTTGGGATTGGAATTTGTAGGACCAAAATTGGCCGAATTTGTCAAATTTGCTAAAAAAATTGCTGTAAATGGCGAAGTTTTAGTGCATTGCTGGAGAGGAGGCATGCGGTCGGGAAGTATGGCGTGGTTATTAGAGACGGCTGGTTTACAAGTAGGTCTTTTGGAAGGGGGCTATAAATCCTACCGAAATTTTGTTTTGCAAACACAAGCGTCAAGCTTGCACCTGCGTGTTATTGGTGGGAAGACGGGGAGTGGGAAAACAGAATTATTAAAATTGATGAAATCTGAAGGTTTTCAGGTAATTGATTTGGAGGCTTTGGCAAAACATCGTGGTTCCGCTTTTGGTCATTTTGGATTGGAAGAGCAACCTAGTTCAGAACATTTTGAAAATTTGCTTTGTCATGAATTGCTTTCCTTAGATTTAGGTAAGCCAATTTGGGTAGAAGACGAAAGCAGGCACATCGGAAAAGTATTTATGAATTTCGATTTTTACAATCAATTAAGGTCTGCTCCTGTACTTTTTATGGATATTTCAGCTGAAAACAGACTGCCTCATCTAGTGGATGTTTATGCAAGCTATCCGAAGGAAATGATTGAAATGGCTTTAGATAAGATAAAAAAACGATTAGGAGGGAATTGGCACAAAGAGGCAATACAGGCCTTGGAAAAAGGAGATTTTTATGAAGTTGGAAAAATTTCATTGACTTATTATGACAAAGCCTATTTATATGGTTTGGAGCAAAGAGAAAATGTAGAAGTTAAAACAATCGAGGTTAATTCGATAGATACAAGCGTACAATTAAGGACCATCAGACCTTTCATAGAGGCTGAAATTGAAGTATAAAGCATATGTTTTCAGAAAATTTTTTACACAAGTTGTGGTCTAAGCACCAGGAAACACATGCGTTTCCATCTACTTCTGAAATTCAGAAGTTGTTCACAAAAATTGTATTGATGCTTTTTCCCGAACAAACGCAAAAGCGTGTTAGGTCAATTGATGATTTGCAAGCCTATTGGTTAGGGATTGAAAACGGCTTGGAAAGTTTATTATATAGTATTAAGGATAAGTGTCCGGGGGAGGTGCCCGTCCTTACAAAATCCTTTTTGCGAAAAATACCTGACATCTATGAGGTGTTATTGACGGATATAGAAGCGATGGTGGCAGGTGATCCAGCTGCTACCACTGATTATGAAGTGATTCGTACCTATCCAGGATTTTATGCTTTGGCCTTTTATCGATTAGCCCATGGTTTACATGAATTAAAAATTCCCTTGATTCCCCGAATTTTAACCGAATATGCACATTCGAAGACTGGAATTGATATCCATCCAGGGGCTAAAATTGGCAAGTATTTTTTCATGGATCATGGAACGGGCATCGTCATAGGAGAAACCTGTGAGATCGGAGAGCACGTAAAAATTTATCAGGGAGTAACACTTGGTGCCTTATCCGTAGATAAAAGCATGGCTTCAAAAAAGCGACATCCAACGATTGAAGATGGAGTTGTGATCTATTCTGGAGCCACTATTTTAGGAGGTGAAACCACTGTAGGTTCTAATTCAATTATTGGAGGAAATGTTTGGTTGACCCGAAGTACTCCTGCGAATACAAAAATTTATCATCAAGAAAACGTTAAAGTAATCAATGAGTAATTTATATACTTTATTGGATTTAGTGGGGAACACGCCTTTAGTTGAGATTAAACAATTAAACAAAAATCCGAATGTTCGGATTTTTGGAAAGTTGGAAGGAAATAATCCGGGTGGATCCGTAAAAGATCGTGCGGCAAAAAATATGATTCAGTCGGCCTTGGAGCGGGGTGATATCAAAAAGGGGACTAAATTAATCGAAGCAACATCAGGTAATACAGGCATTGCCTTAGCCATGATTGCCCGATTATATGGTTTAGAAATTGAATTGGCCATGCCTGCGAATTCTACAAAAGAGCGTGTGCTCACCATGGAAGCCTTCGGCGCAAAAGTTACGCTTACGGAGACCATCGAGTCCGCTAGAGACTATGTTGTTGACAAGGCAGCCAGCGGTGAATTCTATCTACTGAATCAATTTGAGAATCCTGATAATTATTGGGCACATTATAAGTCGACTGGCCCCGAAATTTTTGCGGATACAAATGGACAGATTACACATTTTGTAAGTTCTATGGGAACCACAGGAACCATCATGGGCACTTCGATGTATTTAAAGGAACAGAATCCTGAGATACAAATTGTAGGTTGTCAACCCACCGAAGGTTCAAAGATTCCAGGAATTCGTAGATGGCCGATTGAATACCGACCAAAAATCTACAATCCTGATCGTGTAGATCGAATCATGGATATTTCCGAAGAGGAGGCAACACTCACCACGCGTGCATTGGCAAAAGAAGAAGGCATTTTTGGGGGTATGAGTAGTGGAGGAGCAGTGGCTGCCAGTTTACGATTGGCAAAGGAGATAGAAAGTGGACTTATTGTATGTATTATTTGCGATCGTGGGGATCGATATTTGTCGAGCGACTTATTTGGCTAATACCACGCCCAGCATTTTGTAAGATGTTGGCGCGAGCCAAGCTAGCTGTTGGGTTCCATCTATGGAGTAAGAGGCTAATTTCCCCTCAACAAAGTGCATGTGTAATTTTTTTTCAGTCGAAAATAGAATATTTTTTTCTTCAACAATAAGTTCAAGGTCTTCAGGCACCTCTGCAAGGTCAAGTTTAATGAGTACTTTTTTAACTTTTAAGTTTTCATCCTTTTTAAGCGAGTACCAAATAAGGTTATTTTCCGACAGGTTATCATAACTCGTAGCATACGCAGATTTATTCAAATCTGCGTTGAAAAATAAGGAAAGTTCATGCTCAAAATCAACCTGCGAAAGTGTTTTTTCTTCTTTTTTCCCGTTGAGAATAATGGATTTACGAATGATCGCTTTCGTGGCTTGAAGTCTTTTTATTTCTGTTTCAAGGAATTGTTTCCAAGGGAAATATATTGGTTTTTGACTTGTATTGCTAGGATTTGAGCAAGAAAGGCCCAGCTGTAGAAAAACTATTCCAGCGAAAATGGTAAGGTACAAACGGGCTTTTTGCATTTACTTCGTTTTTTTGCAAAGGTATAAATAATAAATTTTTTGACTAACTATTTGTAAATTAAAAAATTATCTATACCTTTGCACTCCCGTTCAAGAACTGTGGTTTTTTCAGTCGAAAGAGGTTGGCAGAACTTCTTTGATCATCTTTAAAAACATAAAAACACAAATTGAGTAGAGGAATAAAAATCAGTAAAGCTGATTTTTTGTGACAGAACTGGTATTGGTTAATGAAGTTGAATGCCCAGCCCATTGATTGAATATTAAGCTGCACAAGGTGTCTTTCGCTGTTGATTCAGTGTCCTCATCTTGTCTCTTTTATTCCCGTTCTGCCTTATTGAATTGATTCTACATCGTTTTTAGGAGCGATTTTGAATATAAAGTCTTACAACAAGCCACGGTAGCCTTGTAAGCATAAAATTTAAAAAACAAACATTATTATGTCTGGAATTATTGGAAAAAAAATCGGTATGACCAGCCTATACATGGAAGACGGAAGAGCGCTTGCATGTACGCTGATTGAGGCCGGCCCTTGCGTGGTAACGCAAGTGAAGACTGTAGCAACTGATGGCTATGATGCTGTTCAAGTTGGTTATGGTGAGAAAAAAGAGAAGCACACAACAAAATCTTTGTTGGGACACTTCAAAAAAGCAAAGACTACACCTAAGAAGAAATTGGTGGAGTTTCGTTCATTTGAGGGGGGTGCTAATTTAGGAGATGTGATTACAGTTGAAGGATTTGAGGTAGGATCATTTATTGATGCTGTTGGAACTTCTAAAGGTAAAGGTTTCCAAGGTGTTGTAAAGCGTCACGGATTTGGTGGTGTGGGTGGTCAAACTCACGGTCAGCATAATAGAGGTCGTCACCCGGGTTCTATTGGTGCTTGTTCATTTCCATCACGTGTATTCAAAGGTTTGCGTATGGCGGGCCGTACAGGTGGTAACCGTGTAAAGGTTCAAAATTTAGAAATTTTGAAAGTTTATCCTGATAAGAACTTATTAGTTGTTTCGGGTTCGGTTCCAGGAGCTAAGAATTCATACGTAATCATTGAAAATTAAAATTAGAAAGCAAGTCTTTCGATAGACATTCTGAAATATGGAATTATCAATTTATAATATAGAAGGAAAAGATACCGGAAAGAAAGTGAAGCTTTCTGACGAGATCTTTGGAATTGTTCCAAATGAGCACGTGGTATACCTAGATGTGAAGCAATATCTTGCTAATCAGCGTCAAGGAACACACAAAGCAAAAGAGCGTGCTGAGGTTTCTCGTTCAACGCGTAAGTTGAAGAAGCAAAAAGGAACAGGTGGAGCTCGTGCGGGTTCTTTAAAGTCGCCTTTATTTAAAGGTGGTGGACGTATATTTGGACCACGCCCACGTGATTACCACTTCAAATTGAATAAGAAGGTGAAGTCATTGGCTCGTCAGTCTGCAATTGCAGCGAAAGTGCAGTCAGGTGATGTAGCGATTATTGATTCAGTTTCATTTGCGGCACCAAAGACAAAATCATATTTGTCGATGTTAAAAGCGTTTTCATTAGATGGTACCAAAACATTGTTAATTACTCCAGAAGTAAATGCGAATGTGGTATTGTCTGGTCGTAACATTCCAAAAGCTAAAGTTTCTACAGCAGCTGATTTGAACACATACGATTTGGTGAATGCGTCGAAATTATTGATTACTGAAGCAGCGCTTCAGGCAATTGAATCATCTTTTAGTAAATAATTATCAGGACCTCGGTTCTGTTTAAACGAAATATACAATGGGCATTATTAAACGTCCGGCCTTGACTGAAAAGTCGCAAGCCATGCAAGAAAAAGGCAAGTATGTGTTTGTAGTGGATACCAATGCAAACAAAATTGAGATTGCGAAAGAAGTGAAGAAGATGTACGGAGTAGAAGTAAAAGATGTTGCTACTCTTCGTCAGATCGGTAAGAAGAAGTCGAGAAGTACTCGTACAAAAATTACTACTGGTCGTACTTCAACTATTAAGAAAGCAATCGTAACCGTAGCGCCAGGAGAAGTGATTGACTTCTACCAAGGCATTTAATTTAAAAATTAAGGGGGTTCATCCCGACAAATTGAACTTTAAATGGCAGCAATTAAAAAATTAAAACCAACAACTCCCGGACAACGTCAGCGTATCGCGCCAACGTTTGAGGAGATTACTACCGACAAGCCGTACAAGCCTTTGTTAGAGGTGATTAAGCGTACAGGTGGTAGAAATGCAGATGGTCGTCGCTCGATGCGTTACATCGGTGGTGGTCACAAACGTCGTTACCGTGTGATTGATTTCAATCGCTCGAAATTTGATGTAGCAGCTACTGTTTTGACAGTAGAATACGATCCGAATCGTACTTCTCGTATTGCATTAATTGAATATGCAGATGGCGAGAAATCATATATTATTGCACCGCAAGGTATTCAAGTGGGTCAAACGGTTATCTCTGGATCATCCGTGGCTCCAGAAGTAGGTAATACGTTACCACTTTCGAATATTCCTTTAGGTACTTTGGTTCACGCGATTGAGTTACAACCAGGTAAAGGAGCTGAGATGGCTCGTTCAGCTGGAACGTATGCTCAGTTATTAGCGCGTGATGGAAAATACGCAACGTTGAAATTGCCTTCAGGTGAGATGCGTATGGTATTAGCACGTTGTTTAGCAACAGTTGGTACTGTATCGAATGCAGATCACATGAACGTTAATTTAGGTAAAGCTGGTCGTAAGCGCTGGTTGGGTCGCCGTCCACGTGTTCGTGGTGTGGTTATGAACCCAGTTGATCACCCAATGGGTGGTGGTGAAGGCCGTGCTTCCGGAGGTCACCCTCGTTCACGTACAGGTTTATTGGCTAAGGGTAAGAAAACTCGTAATCCAAAGAAACATACAAATCGTCTTATCATCAGTAGAAGAAAAAAATAGTAGATGGCACGTTCATTAAAAAAAGGTCCTTACATTGATTACCGCCTTGATAACAAGGTACAGGTTATGAATGACTCTGGAAAGAAGTCTGTGATTAAAACATGGTCTAGACGTTCGATGATTTCTCCAGATTTCATTGGTCACACATTTGCAGTTCACAATGGGAATAAATTTATTCCGGTTTATGTAACTGAAAATATGGTTGGTCATAAATTAGGAGAGTTTTCACCAACTCGTAATTTCCGTGGTCACATCGCGAAAAAAGACAAAGGTAAAAAGTAAAAGAATGGTTTTAGGACCAGCTTAAACAGATATTCTAAAAAATGGAAGCAGTTGCTAAATTAAGAAATATTCCTACTTCGCCTCAAAAGATGCGTATTGTAGCGGATATGGTACGTGGACAAAAGGTATCCAAAGCGTTGGGTATTTTAAAATTTGAGCCAAAAGTAGGTGCGAAAGCGATCGAGAAATGTCTATTATCGGCGGTTTCAAACTGGCAAAATAAGCATGAAAATGCTAAGATCGAAGATGCTGATTTATTCATCAAAACGATTTTTGTAGATGGAGGAGCTTCATTAAAGCGTTTGCGTCCGGCACCTCAAGGTAGAGGACATAGAATCTTGAAGCGTTCAAATCACATTACTTTGGTAGTAGCTTCTTCGGCAGCTCCTGCATTGGAAACGAACACAGCAGAATAATAAACTATTAGATAATATAAGAAATGGGACAAAAAATTAACCCAGTTAGTTTAAGATTAGGTATCGTAAGAGGTTGGGATTCCAACTGGTACGGAGGCAAGACGTTTGCTGATAAATTAGTTGAAGACGAAAAAATCAGAAAGTACGTTGCCGCACGTATTCCAAAAGGATCAATCTCAAAAGTTATTATTGAGCGTACCTTAAAAAGAATTACATTAACTATCAATACAGCTCGTGCAGGTGTAGTAATCGGTAAAAATGGTGCTGAAGTTGATAAGTTGAAAGAAGAATTAAAGAGTATCACAGGTAAGGATGTTCAAATCAATATTTTTGAAATCAAGCGTCCTGAAATCGATGCGAAGTTAGTTGGAGAAGCAATTGCTCAACAATTACAAGCACGTATTTCTTTCCGTCGTGCGATGAAACAAGCAATTGCTTCAGCGATGCGTGTAGGTGCTCAAGGTATTAAATTAAAATTATCTGGTCGTTTAGGAGGTGCTGAAATGGCACGTTCTGAAGGCTACAAAGAAGGTCGTATTCCTTTGCATACATTGCGTGCAGATGTAGATTACGCAATTTCAGAAGCGTTAACTGTCTATGGTAAAATTGGTATTAAGGTATGGATTTTCCGTGGTGAGGTTTATGGAAAGCGTGACTTATCTCCAAATGCAAATTTAGCTAATCTTCCAGGTGGATCGGAAGGTCGTGGCGGAGATCGTGGACCACGTGGTGGTCGTGACGATGATCGTCGTGGTCGTGGTGGTCGCCGTGGAGAAGGTGCTGATGCAGGAGACCGTAAAGGTGGTGGTGCTCGTGGAGGCCGCAACAAGAGATAATTTGAAAAACAAATTGACAGACATTAGACTAATACTAAAATGTTACAACCAAAAAGAACGAAATTTCGTAAGCAACAAAAAGGCCGCGTAAGAGGACTTGCTACCCGCGGACACGAAATTGATTTTGGATCTTTCGCTATCAAATCTTTGGAGCCAGGTCGTATAACTGCTCGTCAGATTGAGGCAGCTCGTATTTCAGTTACTCGTGCAATGAAGCGTGAGGGACAGGTTTGGATTCGTATTTTCCCTGACAAGCCTATTACAAAGAAACCTGCAGAGGTTCGTATGGGTAAGGGTAAGGGTGCTCCTGAATATTGGGTAGCCAATGTTCGTCCGGGTACGATCTTATTTGAATCCGCTGGAGTACCATTAGCTTTGGCACAAGAAGCTTTACGTTTAGCAGCACAAAAGTTACCATTGCGTACTACGTTTGTTGTTCGTAGAGATTACCAAGAATAGTTTATCAGGAGGAATCCAAAATTGTTATGAAAAACGCAGAAATAAACAAATTAGGAGTTGAAGAGTTAGCGAAATTAATCGTTAACGAACAGGAGAATTTGGATCGTTTGAAATTAGCACACGCTATTTCACCAATTGAAAATCCAATGAGAATCCGTCAATCTCGTCGTTTGATTGCACGTTTAAACACTGTATTAAACGTAAAATCACAAGCTTAATTAATTTTTTAACTTAATAGGTCATTTCAAATACGCTAATGACCAATTGTTTAACAAGTCCAACCATGGAAAGAAATCTAAGAAAAGTAAGGATTGGGAGGGTAGTAAGTGATAAGATGGATAAGTCGATCACGATTGCTGTAGACCGTAAGGTGAAGCATCCCTTGTACGGAAAATTCGTACAAAAAACTACAAAGTTGATGGCACATGATGAGAAGAATGAGTGTGGTATCGGTGATACGGTTAAAGTGATGGAAACTCGTCCGCTTTCTAAGAATAAGCGTTGGAGATTGGTTGAAGTGATCGCAAAAGCGAAATAATCAACCCCTTGTTAAATAAATTTTAATTTTAAAGATATAAGAAAATGTTACAGCAAGAATCTAGATTGGGTGTAGCGGATAATTCTGGAGCAAAAGAAGTTTTAGTAATTCGCGTGTTAGGCGGTACTGGAAAGAGATATGCTTCAGTAGGAGATAAGATTGTAGTTTCTGTTAAGTCAGCACTTTCTTCTTCAAGCATGAAGAAAGGGACTGTTTCAAGAGCTGTTGTGGTTCGTACGAAAAAAGAAATTCGTCGTAAAGATGGTTCCTATATTCGCTTTGAGGATAATGCAGCTGTGTTGTTAAACAACAATGATGAGCCAAGAGGAACTCGTATTTTTGGTCCAGTAGCTCGTGAATTACGTGAGGCTGGTTTTATGAAAATTGTTTCACTTGCACCAGAGGTTTTATAATTAGGTGAATTAAAGATTGGGTAACCAATAGGAAATCAGACAATGGAAAATAATAATAAGCAAACGAAATTGCACATCAAAACCGGTGATACGGTAATGGTTATTGCTGGAAACTCTAAAGGTAAGACAGGAGTAATTAAGTCTGTTATCACAGAAAAATCTCGTGCAATTGTTGAAGGAGTAAACTTACAGACCAAGCACGTGAAGCCGTCTGCTAGCAATCCTCAAGGTGGTATCGAAAAACGCGAAGGTTCTATCCACATTTCCAACCTTATGGTTGTTGAAAATGGTAAGCCAGTTCGTACGGGTCGTAAATTGAATGACAAAGGTAAATTACAGCGTTATTCTAAGTCGACAGGTAAATTTATTGGATAATTTAAAATAGTGGGTCGGAAATCCACAAAATAAAAAAATGGCAGTACCAAGAATTAAAGATCGTTATGTAAAGGAAGTTGTACCAAGCTTGAAAGAAAAGTTTCAGTACAAATCCGTTATGCAAGTGCCTAAAATTACTAAAATCGTAATTAATAAGGGTGTTGGAGCAGCTGTTGCTGATAAGAAATTAGTAGACGTTGCGGTTGATGAGATTACCTTAATCGCTGGTCAAAAAGCAGTTGCAACTGTTTCTAAGAAAGCGATTTCAAACTTTAAGTTACGTGAAAACATGCCAATCGGTGTGAAAGTAACTTTACGTGGTAATCGTATGTATGAATTTTTAGATCGTTTGACTACCGTTTCACTTCCTCGTGTTCGTGACTTCAAAGGAGTTTCTGAAAAAGGATTTGATGGTAGAGGTAACTATACCTTAGGTGTTAAAGAACAAATCATTTTCCCTGAGATCTCTATTGATAAAGTAGCTAAGATTTCTGGTATGGATATTACATTCGTTACGACAGCACAGACTGATGAAGAGTCTTACGCTTTATTAGCTGCTATCGGAATGCCGTTCGCAAACATTAAAAGATCATAACAGCCTTAGGCTTTTAACTTATAAATTGAAAAAAAATGGCTAAAGAGTCAGTAAAAGCAAGAGAAAGAAAGCGTGAAGCAGCAGTAGCTAGATATGCAGCAAAAAGAGCTGCTTTGAAAGCTGCAGGAGATTATGTTGGTTTAGACAAACTTCCTAAAAATGCTTCTCCGGTACGTTTACATAACCGTTGTAAGTTAACCGGACGTCCTCGTGGATATATGCGTAAATTCGGAATTAGTCGTGTGACTTTCCGCGAAATGGCATCCGCAGGCCTAATTCCAGGTGTAACTAAATCAAGCTGGTAATAAAAATTTGATTAATTAAATTCATTTTTGTAATTTTGCAGGCCTTTTTAAGAGGTTTGCGGAAAATTTAAAGACAATGACAGATCCTATAGCAGATTATTTGACCCGATTGAGAAATGCCCTTAAGGCTCGCCATAGGGTAGTAGAGATTCCTGCTTCTAATATTAAAAAGGAGATTACAAAGGTATTGTTTGATAAAGGATATATCGCTAACTACAAGTTTGATGATTCCAGTGTTCAAGGAACTATTAAAATTGCGTTAAAATATAATCCTGTTACGAAACAACCTGCAATTATCAATTTAACTCGTATCTCTAAGCCAGGTTTACGTAAGTACAAAGGTGCAGAAGAATTACCACGAGTTTTAAATGGTTTGGGAATTGCAATTTTATCTACTTCCAAAGGAGTAATTACAGATAAAGAAGCACGTACTTTACACGTTGGTGGTGAGGTATTGTGTTATGTTTATTAATTTTTAACGCTGAAAAGGGCTAAGCTCATAATTTAAGCACAAATATTTTACAATGTCTAGAATAGGTAACAAAATTATCAATGTTCCTGCCGGAGTAACGGTAGAGGTTAGCCCTGCTAATTTAGTGACAGTAAAAGGACCAAAAGGTACTTTGTCACAGCAAGTGGATGTTGATATCACGCTTGAGCAAGATGGTAACGTCTTAACCGTTAAGCGTCCAACGGAACAAAAGCGTCACAAAGCATTACATGGACTTTACCGTTCATTAGTAAACAACATGGTTGTTGGTGTAAGTGATGGCTTTAAAAAAGAAATGGAAATCATTGGTGTGGGTTACAAGGCTGCAAATCAAGGAAATATTCTTGAATTGAACTTGGGTTATTCACATGCTATTTTCATGGCTATTCCTTCTGAATTGAAGATTACAACAGCGATGGAAAAAGGTAAGAACCCGATGGTTACGTTGGAAGGAATTGACAAGCAATTGATTGGTCAAGTAGCTGCAAAAATTAAATCATTACGTCCGGTTGAACCTTACAAAGGTAAAGGTGTTCGTTTTGTGGGTGAGCAAGTTCGCCGCAAAGCTGGTAAGACTGGTGGTAAAAAATAGTTTTAAATAGTGGGTCGGAAATCCACAAAAAAATTAAAAAATGGCAACTTTAAAAGATTCACGCAGAAATCGCATAAAAAAATCAATCCGAGGTAAACTTTCGGGTACTGCTGAGCGTCCACGTTTAACAGTGTATCGTTCGAATACTGCAGTTTATGCGCAAATTATAGATGATAGTCAGGGTAAAACTTTGGCTGCTGCAACTTCATATGTTAAGGGAAAAGTTAACAACAATATTGAAGCTGCAACAAAAGTAGGAAAGGCGATTGCTGAAAAAGCGCAAGCAGCTGGAATTACGAAGGTCGTTTTCGATCGTAATGGATATTTATATCACGGAAGAGTTAAATCATTAGCAGAAGGCGCTCGCGAGGGTGGCTTACAATTTTAAGAAATATGTCACATTTACAAGCAAAACCTGTTAAGGTAAACGAGGGGGAATTGAAGGAGAAAGTAGTAGCGATTAATCGTGTTGCTAAGGTAGTAAAAGGGGGTCGTCGTTTTAGTTTTTCTGCTATTGTAGTAGTAGGCGATGGAAAAGGTATCGTTGGATATGGTTTAGGAAAAGCAAATGAAGTAACAGATGCAATTACTAAAGGAATTGAAGATGCTAAGAAAAACTTATTCCAAATCCCATTATTGAAAAATACTGTACCTCACGAGCAATTGGGTAAATTCTCAGGTGGTTTCGTTTTAGTAAAGCCAGCCGCTCCAGGTACTGGATTGATCGCTGGTGGTGCGATGCGTGCTGTGTTAGAATCAGCAGGCGTTCATGATGTCTTGGCGAAATCAAAAGGTTCTTCAAATCCACACAACGTAGTTAAAGCAACAATTGATGCTTTAGTGAAAATGAGAGCTCCACACAGTGTTGCTTTCCAACGTGGAATTTCAGTAGCAAAAGTATTTAATGGATAATCCGAGGTCCTGTACCTCTTAATTAGTAAGATAAAATGTCGAAGGTTAAGATCACACAAGTTAAAAGTGCAATTAAGCGCCCGGAAGTACAAAAGCGTACGATCCAAGCTTTAGGATTAGGAAAAATCCGTAAAAGTGTTGAGGTTGAATTAAATCCAGCTATTGCAGGAATGATTCGTGCCGTAAATCACTTAATTGTAGTTGAAAATATTTAGTAAATTTGCGAGTTGTTCTACATAGAACAGCGCTAAGCCCCAAATAAAATGAAATTATCATCACTAAGACCTGCAGAAGGTTCAGTAAAAACAAGAAAAAGAGTTGGCCGTGGTCAAGGTTCAGGATTAGGTGGAACCTCTACTCGTGGTCACAAAGGTGCACAGTCTCGTTCGGGTTATTCTCGTAAGCGTGGTTTTGAAGGTGGTCAGATGCCTTTACAACGTCGTGTACCTAAATTTGGATTTAAGAACATCAATCGTGTAGAATACAAAGCGATTAACTTGGATACCTTACAAGCTTTAGCAGATACGTACAAGTTAAAAGTAGTAGATTTCGAAGCGTTATACACGCACGGTTTAGTTTCTAAATCAGATTTAGTTAAAATTTTGAGTCGTGGTGCTGTAACTTCTGCTATTGAAGTTCATGCGAAGGGATTCTCTTCAGCCGCTAAAGCTGCTATTGAAGCTGCTGGTGGAAAAGCTATTGTTGACTAATCCTCTAAAATCAGCAGATGAATAAGTTATTTACAACTTTCAAGCATATTTTTTCTATCGAAGAATTAAAAGGACGTATTTTCAATACGCTCCTTTTTCTTGCTTTCTTTAGATTAGGATCTTACATCGCATTACCTGGCGTAGATGCAACTAAATTAACGCAAACTGGCGACGGTGGCTTATTTGGTTTGTTAAATATGTTCTCAGGTGGTGCCCTTAGCAATGCATCTGTATTTGCTTTGGGTATCATGCCGTATATTTCCGCTTCTATTGCGATTCAATTATTAACCATAGCTTTACCGTATTTTCAAAAAATGCAAAAAGATGGTGAAGCAGGTCGTAAAAAATTGAATCAAATAACGCGTATTCTTACGATTTTCGTAACTGCCGCGCAAGGTTTTACCTATTTACAGGTTACAATTCCTACAGAGGCTATCATGGTTGATCCATGGTTCTTCCGTATTTATGGTGTAGCAATCTTAGTAGGTGGTACCATGTTGTGTATGTGGTTAGGTGAAAAGATTACGGATAAAGGGATTGGTAATGGTATCTCGATGTTAATCATGATTGGAATCGTTTCCCGATTCCCATCTGCATTAATTCAAGAGGCATCATCTCGTGGGATGTCAGGTGCCTTATTGTTTATTGTGGAGGTTATTGCCTTGTTCTTTGTTGTAATGGGTGCTGTAATGGTTGTTCAAGCGGTTCGCCGAATCCCTGTTCAATACGCGAAACAAGTAGTAGGTGCACGTACTTCAGCAGTAGGTGGCGAGCGCCAATACATTCCGTTAAAGTTAAATGCATCGGGAGTAATGCCTATCATTTTTGCGCAAGCTTTAATGTTTATTCCTGGATTAGTGGCTCAATCGTTTGCAGATAAAAGTGAATTTGCGCAATCAGTTGCGCAAGCTTTTGGTGATTTCACCACATGGCAATATAATGCCTTGTTTGCAACCTTGATTATTTTGTTTACCTTTTTCTACACGGCGATTTCAATTAATCCAACTCAGATTTCAGATGATATGAAGCGTGGTGGTGGATTTGTACCAGGAATCAAGCCAGGAGAAGAAACATCTAATTTTATTGCTACGATTTTAGATCGTATTACGTTGCCTGGTGCAGTAATGCTATCAATCATTGCAATTTTACCTGCTATTGCGAATTTATTCGGAGTTACGAGAGGCTTTGCTTCTTTCTTTGGAGGTACTTCGCTTTTAATCTTGGTAGGTGTTGTGTTAGATACATTGCAACAAATAGAAAGTTATTTGTTGATGAGAAAATATGAAGGATTAATGCAATCAGGAAGAGTGAGAGGTCGCTCGGAAGTGATTGGTAAATAAGATATGATTTATCTTAAGTCTCCAGAAGAATGTAACATCATTCGTCAGAATGGTGAAATATTAGGTAAATGCCATGCGGAAGTTGCGAAAGCAATAAAACCAGGCATTACAACTTTGGAGCTAGATAAAATTGCTTTGGAATATATAAAAGATCATGGAGCTCATCCATCTTTTTTAAATTACAAGGTAGGAAATAAAACATATGCTTATTCTCTGTGTATCTCTGTGAATGACGTGGTTGTTCATGGCTTACCAGGACAGTTGACCTTGAAAGATGGAGACATCATCGCGATAGACGCGGGGGTTTACAAAAACGGGTTTCACGCAGATAGTGCTTACACCTATGCGGTAGGTAATGTTTCTGAAGAAACACAAAATTTATTAAAAAAGACAAAAGAGTCTTTATACCTTGGAATTAAACAGGCTGTTGCAGGTAAACGTACGGGCGACATTGGTTCAGCAGTTCAAGTATTCACCGAATCTTTGGGATATGGTGTAGTACGGGAGTTAGTTGGGCATGGAGTTGGTAAAAATTTACACGAGAGCCCAGAGGTTCCAAACTACGGTAGAAAGGGAGATGGTCCAAAATTAAAAGAAGGAATGGTCATTGCGATTGAACCGATGATTAATTTGGGAAAAAAAAACATTGTGATGGACAAGGACGGTTGGACGATCCGGACGCGCGATGGAAGACCTTCCGCTCATTTTGAGCATACTGTAGCAGTCGGTAAAGAACAAGCGGATATATTAACCACTTTTTCTTATATCGAAGAAGTGTTAAAAACATCAACAGAATTGTTGAATATATAAATAGAATATGGCTAAACAGTCCTCGATAGAAGTAGACGGAATTATTTTGGAAGCTCTTTCGAACGCGATGTTTCGTGTGGAGTTAGAAAATACGCATCAAGTGATTGCGCATATTTCTGGCAAGATGCGGATGAATTACATTAAGATTTTACCTGGAGATAAGGTGAAGTTAGAAATGTCCCCTTATGATTTAAGTAAGGCAAGAATTGTTTACAGATATAAATAAGAATAGTATTAAATTTTTATAAAAATGAAAGTTAAAGCGTCAATTAAGAAACGTAGTGCCGAATGTAAGGTGATTCGTCGTCACGGGAAACTTTATGTCATCAACAAAAAGAATCCTAAGTTTAAGCAAAGACAAGGATAATCATAAATCGAATTTTAAAACAATAAATTATCTATATGGCTCGTATTGCTGGGGTTGATATTCCCGATAAAAAAAGAGGAGAGATTGCATTGACTTATATCTTTGGTATTGGTCGTAGCACTGCTCAAAAAATCTTAACGAAAGCTTCGATCTCTTGGGACAAGAAAGCTGGAGAATGGAACGACACAGAGGCTAGCGCTATCCGTGCGATCATTGCTGCTGAGTTCAAGACAGAAGGTCAGTTAAAGTCAGAGGTTCAATTAAACATCAAGCGTTTAATGGACATTGGTTGTTACAGAGGATTACGTCATCGTAAGGGATTACCATTACGTGGTCAACGTACCAAGAACAACTCTCGTACCAGAAAAGGAAGAAGAAAAACAGTTGCTAACAAAAAGAAGGTAACTAAGTAATATTAAAGGGTCGTGAGATCCGTAATTCTATAAACAAGTATGGCACAAGCAAAAAGAAAAGACAAAGCCAAAAAAAGGGTGGTAGTAGTTGAGCCGGCAGGCCAAGTACACATCAAGGCGTCATTCAACAACATTATTATTTCTATTACGAACTCAGCAGGACAAGTAATTTCTTGGGCATCTGCTGGTAAAATGGGTTTCCGTGGTTCTAAGAAAAACACTCCATATGCTGCTCAAATGGCAGCTTCTAATTGTGCAGCAGTTGCAGTTGAAGCTGGTATGAAAAAAGCGGAAGTGTTTGTTAAAGGTCCTGGTGCAGGTCGTGAGTCAGCAATTCGTACGATTCAAAATTCTGGTATCGAGGTTTCGATCATCAAGGATATTACACCAATGCCGCACAACGGTTGTCGCCCACCAAAGCGTCGTAGAGTATAATTTTTAATTTTGGAGCAATTAGTAATTATTTCCTCCAATTATTTTTTCACAATTTAATTACTTCATTGGATATAAGAGGTTCAATGACTTTTTAACAAAATGGCAAGATATACAGGTCCAAAATCCAAGATTGCACGTCGTTTCGGAGAAGCAATTCTTGGCCCGAGTAAAGCTTTAGAGCGTAAAAATTATGCTCCTGGTATGCATGGAAAAGGGAAACGTTCAAAAGTTTCTGAATATGCATTACAATTAAAAGAAAAGCAGAAAGTAAAATATACCTATGGTATTTTAGAGCGTCAGTTCGAAAATTTATTCCATAAAGCTGCTGTAAAAGAAGGTATCACAGGTGAAAACTTATTGAAATTGTGCGAAGCACGTTTAGATAATGTGGTATATCGTTTAGGAATCGCTCCAACACGTCGTGCAGCACGTCAATTAGTGATTCACAAACACGTTATTGTAGACGGTGATGTAGTAAATGTGCCATCATACTCATTACGTCCAGGACAATTAGTAGGTGTTCGTGAGAAATCAAAGTCTTTGGAAGTTGTTTCTAATTCATTAGCAGGTCGTTCTCCAAAGCGTTTTAACTGGTTAGAGTGGGATGGTGTTGAATTGGTAGGAAAGTTTACCTCATATCCAGAAAGAGATCAAATCCCTGAAAACTTTAACGAGCAGGCAATCGTCGAATTATATTCGAAATAATCTGTTTAATAAAGATAAATTTAGAGTACCAATAACGTTTTTAAAAGAACATTTTAAGCTACGAAATATGTCAATATTAGCATTCCAAATGCCCGAAAAAGTTGTAATGGAAAAAGCCGATGACTTCCATGGGTTATTTGAGTTCAAGCCACTCGAAAAAGGCTACGGTGTTACCATTGGTAACGCACTTCGTAGAATTTTACTTTCCTCTTTGGAAGGTTATGCGATTACAAGCGTTAAAATTTCTGGTGTTCTCCACGAATTTTCTGCAATAGAAGGCGTTCATGAAGATGTTTCGGAAATTATCCTTAATCTAAAGAAGATTCGTTTTAAGAAAGCGCAAGAAATTCTAGATAACAAAGTGAACATCAAAGTGAAAGGTAAAGAAGCTTTCACAGCTGGTGATATCGCTAATTTTACACCATATTTTACGATTCTTAATCCAGAGTTAGTAATTTGCCACTTAGATTCTTCAAAAGAATTAGAAGTTGAAATTATTATCGAAAAGGGCCGTGGATATGTTCCAGCTGATGAGCCAAGAGCTAATGAATTAGCTTTCGGACACATCGCAATCGATTCCATCTACACTCCTATCAAAAACGTTAAATTTAGCGTTGAAAATACGCGTGTGGAGCAAAAAACTGACTACGAAAAGTTAATCTTAGATATCGAAACAGATGGTTCTATCCATCCAGAAGATGCATTGAAAGGTGCAGCACATATCTTGATTCAACACTTCATGTTGTTCTCTGATCAAACAATGACATTCGAAGCTCCTAAAACGGAGGAAGATAACATCGTTGATGAAGAGATGTTACACATGCGTAAATTGTTAAAAACTTCATTAGCTGATCTTGATTTATCTGTTCGTGCTTACAACTGCTTGAAATCTGCAGATGTTCGTACATTAGGTGAATTGGCTAGCTTAGAAATTTCTGATATGATGAAATTCAGGAACTTCGGTAAGAAGTCATTAACAGAGTTAGAACAATTAATTGAAGAAAAAGGCTTAACCTTTGGTATGGACGTTGCGAAATACCGTTTGGATGAGGATTAATAATTTAACAAAGTAATAGGTGATTTGCTAAACAGTAAATTAACCGCAGCCTTCGGGCTTTTAACTTACGAAATAATACAATGAGACACGGAAAAAAATTCAATCATTTAGGAAGAACATCTTCACATAGAGCAGCTTTATTATCAAACCTTGCTTCATCTCTAATTTTGAACAAGCGTATTGAAACAACTGTTGCCAAAGCCAAGGAATTACGTAAATACGTGGAGCCTTTAATCACCAAATCCAAAACGGATAACACAAACAACCGTCGTGTGGTTTTCTCTTATTTACAAAATAAAGAGGCAATCAAAGAGTTATTCGGAATTATTTCTGAAAAGGTTGCAAACCGTCCAGGAGGTTATACACGTATTATCAAATTAGGTAATCGTTTAGGTGATAATGCTGAAGTATGTTTTATTGAATTGGTTGATTTCAACGAAACAATGTTAGCAGCCGCTGCTGAAAAAGGAGCTAAGACTCGTAGAAGCAGAAGAGGTGGTGCTAAGAAAGAAACAGAAGCTGCACCTGCAGCTGAGGTAGTAGCAGAAGAGCCTTCTGCTGAAGTAGTAGAAGAAGCTCCAGTAGTAGAAGCTGCTGCTGCACCTGCTGAAGAGGCACAAGAAGAGCCAGCTTCAGAGGAGCCTACAGAAGAAAAAGGAGAAGATGCTTAATCAGCACTTTTGATATTTTTTTTAGAGGGCTTCAACTTTCCGTTGAAGCCCTTTTTTTGAAAGCATTAAAAAATATAATTTTTTATCAAATATATGAAAAGCACATTGTCGCAACCTGCTGTTCTACTCTTGCAAGATGGTACAATTTTCCACGGAAAAGCTCTTGGGAAAATAGGAACTCATGGTGGAGAGATTTGTTTTAATACAGGTATGACTGGTTATCAGGAAATCTATACAGATCCTTCCTATGCTGGACAAGTTATAATCAATACGACTTCTCATATTGGTAATTATGGTGTCGTTTCTACAGAAGAAAGTGAATCTTCGAAAGTTCAAATTGCAGGAATGGTTTGTAATGAATTTGCATCGCTGCATTCACGCGGTACGGCTGATCAATCGTTACAAGATTTTTTATCAAATGCAGGTATTGTTGGTATATCTGGAATTGATACAAGAGCACTCGTTCGTCATATTCGCACAACAGGTGTGATGAATTGCTTAATTTCTTCAGAAATTTTTGATGAAGTTTCTTTAAAAGCAGAATTAGCAAAAATTCCTTCCATGGAAGGACTTGAATTGTCTTCTACTGTTTGTACCCAAGAACCATATTTTTTGGGGGATGAATCAGCTGAAAATAAAATTGCAGTGCTTGATTTGGGTGTTAAAAAAAGCATTCTAACCAACTTTATAGATCGTGGTTGTTACTTAAAAGTGTTCCCAGCAAAAACCTCATTTGCCGAAATTGCAGCTTGGAATCCGACAGGTTATTTTGTTTCCAATGGTCCTGGAGATCCTGCAGTGATGCCTTATGCCGTTGAAACGGTTGCACAGATGCTTGATTCAGATAAGCCGGTGTTTGGTATTTGTCTTGGGCACCAGATTTTAGCACAAGTGTGTGGTTTGAAGACTTACAAAATGCACAATGGGCATAGAGGATTAAATCATCCGGTGAAAAATTTGATTACTGGCCTTTCTGAAATCACCTCTCAAAACCATGGATTTGCTGTGAAATTAGAAGATTTAAAAGCAAGTGATCGCGCTGAGCTAACACATATCAATTTAAACGATCAAACCGTTGAGGGTTTACGTGTGAAAGGGAAAAAAGCATTTTCGGTTCAACATCACCCGGAAGCTAGTCCTGGTCCCCATGATTCGAGGTATTTATTTGATCAGTTTGTAGATCTATTGAAATAAATAATGGATTGTATTTGTTATGGGGAATATTTCGATTGAACCAATAGTTAAATTTGTATTAAAATTTAAGGTAAATATTCTAAGTTTATTTATTTTATTTTTACTAAGTATTGTTTTAAAATTTGAAATCCCTTTTCTGATAGGTCCCGAGTCGGATGGTATAATTTTATTAGCCTTTTTTCTTTTTTGGGGTTCATTATCACCAACTAATAATACCCAGAAATATTATTTTATTTTAGGTTTTAGTCTTGTTGAAGCTTTAGTACTTATAAATATTCAAAAGATTAAAGGGCTCGATTTTCCTTTGACATTTTATGATTTAACCTATATTGGTAGTAATCCAATGATATTATTCTCATCAATTGGTTTAAGTCAAAATGAGTCAATTGGTTTATTGCTAATTTTAGTAATATCAATAATTTATTTGGTATATTTTTTCTACTTTAGAAATAAAAGTAAAATCAATATAGTATTTTATATTCTTATTTATTTTTTATTTGGATATGTATCTTTAAAAGGATTTTCATGGATAAACAAAAAATACTCGAGAGATACTTATTTGAGCTGGAAGCAAAAAGATGCAATTGAACCATTCGTTCAAGTTAATAAACGATTGGGAACATTAGGCTTTTTATCGTTTAGTTCTAATGATTCCATTCAAAAATCTGATTTATTTTCAATTTATCACATCAAGCTTAAAAATGTTTCGCAACCTCAAAAAATAAATCGATTTTTAAATGATTCAACCTATCATAAACAACTCCCGAACATAGTTTTCTTTTTAGCTGAGTCAACATTTAATCCTAATACGATTTTTGAATATAAAGCACCTATTTCTGATAATTATTTATTTCGAGAAAAAAACGAATTTGAAAAAAATCAAATTTTATTTGTCAGTGCAATCGGTGGAGGGACATGGAAATCCGAATTTGAAATCCTAACGGGTCTTGATAGTAGGGCTTTTGGGTTTTTAGGCCAATACACACATTCATATTTATCTCAACGATTGATAAATTCATTTCCTCGATACTTGTCAAATAATGGATATCATACTACGGCTTTTTATCCGGTCGATGGTAAATTTTATGGCGCAAGTTTTGGCTATAAAAACTATGGATTTAAAAATTTTTATGATTCTGAAGATTTAGGATTAGATGAAACAAATTGGAAGACTTTTTCTGATTTTGTAATGGTTCAAAAGTCATTTAAAAAATGGACTTCTCAAAGTCCCTTTTTTTATACTTATGTAAGTTTAAAAAATCACTCGCCTCATAATGATTGCAGCGATAATAATCGTAAGTTTGATTTTTTTGATACCAATGATCAAAATATTAATTGTGTTATGGATGTTTATTTGAATCGTGCATTAGATACAGAAAAGGCGATTTATTCTATTAAAAATGAATTAGAAG